>JASHVT010000024.1 GCA_030039515.1 Nitrososphaerales archaeon | reverse complement strand
CATTCGAGTCGATCAAGCAGGCGGTCGACGACGCGGGGATAGACAAGAAGGACATCAAGAACGTCATCGTCGGATCAGCAGGAGGATGGTACGAGGAGTCGCTTCCGGCGGTGATAGTGAACGAGTACGCAGGCCTGAGCTCCGTCGGGACGATGAGGGTGGAGGCCGCATGCGCCAGCGGGAGCGCCGCCCTGAAGTCCGCCTACAACAGCATCTTGGGCGGAGATGGGGACCTGGCAATGGCCGTAGGGGTGGAAAAGATGACCGAAGTGGACACGCCTACGTCGATCGAGCTGATAGGGAGGGCTGGGTCATACACCTGGGAGTTCGAGAACTACGGGATGACCTTCCCGGCGTACTACGCCCTGTACGCGGTCGCACACATGGACCGGTTCGGGACGACGGAGGAGGACATGGCGCGCGTGGCGGTGAAGGCGCATCATTATGGCTCTCTGAATCCCCTGGCTCAGTTTCAGAAGGAGATCACCATCGAGAAGGCCCTCTCCTCGCAGGTCGTCTCGTGGCCACTGAAGCTCTACGACGCCTGCCCCTTGACCGACGGATCCGCCGCGGTGATCCTGGCCTCAGAGGAGACTGCGAAGAAGCTCAGCGACACGCCGATATGGATCAAGGGGGTGGGATACTCCTCGGATTCGGCGAACCTCAGCAGGAGGGACGACTACGTGGGGCTCACGGCGTCGGTCGAGGCGGGGAGACGGGCGTATGCGATGGCGAAGATCTCGCCCGACATGGTGGACGTCGCAGACTGCCACGATTGCTTCACCATCGCCGAACTGATGGCCTACGAGGACCTGGGCTTCTGCAAGAAGGGGGAGGGCGCCAAACTGGTCAGAGAAGGCCAGACAGAGGTCGGAGGGAAGATACCGGTCAACCTCGACGGCGGCCTGAAGGCCAAGGGGCACCCCATAGGGGCGACGGGCGTCTCCATGGCCGTAGAGATCACCAAGCAGCTGAGAGGAGAGGCGCGGAACAGGCAGGCGCCGATCAAGCACGGCGTCGGGCTGGTCCACAACGTAGGAGGCACTGGCCACTACGCCTACGTCACGGTTCTGTCGAGGGACTGAAGTTTGTCAGACCCGCCCGTCCTCCACTCAAGGCGCTCTCTCACCCTGAGGTTCGACATACCCATCTCGAGGACACATGAATTCTGGGACGCGCTCAAGGAAGGGAGGTTCGAGACGACAAAGTGCTCGAAGTGCGGAGCCGTGACGTTCCCTCCCCAGTCGGACTGCCCGAGGTGCATGAGCCAAGAGTTTACGTGGACGAGCCTGGGGACCGAGGCGGTGCTCAGGACGTTCACCTACGTGCAGGTGACCCCGGCCAGCTTCGTGGAGAACGACCCATACATCATAGCCATCGGAGAGTTCCCCGGCGGAGTGAAGGTGCTCGCTTGGCTCGAAGGCGTTCAGCGGGAGGACGCGAAGCCTGGCATGAAACTGCGGATCCAGGCGAGGGCCAGCAAGGAAGGGAACCCTTACTACGTGTTCGTGCTAGCCTAGTATTCGACCGGGAGCCCGCCCATGACGTCGGCGAGCCTGTTGAGCCTGTCCCTGTAGACCAGGATCTTCGTGATGGACCCTTTGAACTTCAGCTGCCCCTTCAGCACAGCCGACTGCAGGTCCGTCTCCCTCTTGGCCACCTTCGTCCAAGTCTCGTAGGGGCCATCGAAGGAGAACTCCGCGGAGGTCCCTGGTGAGACCTTCTGCACGGTCGTGTTCCCGTTGTCCACGGCGACGACGTAGTTCTGCCCCAGGTCGGTCACGTTGAATCCGACGCTCGTCTTGAACGTCTTCGATATCTCCGACCACTTCGGGTCCGAGGCGAGAGCAGACTGTAGCTGCGAGAAGTATTCATCGCTGAGGAACTTCGCCATTCTCCAGGGTCCGTGCCGAGTCGGCTGCCCTTTTGAGCTTACCTATCGCCCCCGAGGTCAGCCGGACGGTCAGCGTCCTGCCCCCCAACTCTATCCTCCCGCTCGCGTCCCTCATGCGGGGCGACGAGATGTTGTTCGTCTTGACGATCACAGCCCCAGGATTTCCTTTCACGGGTATTACCTTGAGACTGCCGTGTCGAGACTCGAGGATCCTGCCGAGATCCTTGAGATTCTCCTCGGAGAGCTCGCCGTCTGCGACGTAGAGGACGTACCGCTTGGACGTACCTATCCCCACCCTCTGATCAGTTCGGAGTAGAACATCGGAGCTCCGTTCTTGAGCATGAACATCCTCGGCTTGACTTTCACTCTGACTGGGTCAGCGCCTCCTGTGGCCACCTCGCCATGGACAAGGCGCTGCTTGTCGAGCCTCAGGTAGAGCGACGAGTGCTCGTCGACGTGGACCGGCATCTCTCTGAGGAGCTCCTCCTTCGAGGCTCGGCGCATCTTCGCCAGCATGCCGCTGAGTGCCTTCTCAGCCTGCGCCCCTGTGACGTGGTACTCGAGGTGGACGATAGTGTTCCCATAGTGTCCCTCCAGGGGTTCTCTCTTCGCCACCGTCCCTTCTGGCACCAAGCGGGCCAGCGCGGCCGTGACGAGGCTCTCATCTTCGGTCGCGTGGACGAAGCAGGAGACCGAGACAGACTGGATGGCTCCTTTCAAGTCCGAGCCTCTCCGCAATCGATAACTATATCCACATTGCGCGACTCGTCCGTGCCGAAGAGGCTGACGGTCGAGGACATCCTGTCGGACGAGCTGAAGCGCGAGATGAACCTGGACACCAAGACCTACGCGGTGGTTGACGACTGGGACTCGGTCATGAACAGCGTCTACCAGCTGCCGATAGAGTACGCGGGGTACACGAGCCACGTCTCGGAGATGAAGATGACCAAGGAGATGGTCGACGCCCTGGCAGCGGCGGACTTCGACAACGTGAAGAGGAGCGAGAGCAGGAAGAAGCAGCTGGCGCAGTTCACAAAGACGATGAGCATGTACTACAACATCGTCTTCACGAAGGGAGACAAGAAGATAGGCTACGGGGCGCTCATCCACTTCCCGAAGCTCAAACCCAACCCCGAGAGGAGCGGTGGCGTGGTCCTGGCCGCGAAGATAGTCTTCGACAAGGGCAAACACACCACCACTTTCGAGAAGGGGAAGTTCGACGATTTCCTCGTCGAGCTGAAGCCTTACATCGAGCTCCTCGGAGACATGTACAGAAAGACGCGAAAGATGTAGGCTCACATGAAGCAGTACGTAGTGGGTATCGAGAGCACAGCGCACACCTTCTCAGCGTCAGTCGTCACCTCCAGCGGCGACATCCTCTCGAACTCGAAGAACGTATACTCCCCTCCAGAGGGGAGCGGGATTCATCCCCTCGCGGCCGCGCAGAGCCACATGAAGGCGGCCGGACAAGTGCTGGAGCGGTCCTTCTCTGAGGCAGGGGTCGACGCGAGCGAGGTCGCCGCGGTCGCATACTCGATGGGCCCGGGCCTCGGACCATGCCTTCGCGTGGGGGCGGTCGCTGCGAGGACGCTTGCCTCGCTTCTACAGGCGCCTCTGGTCCCGGTCAACCACGCAGTTGGGCACATCGAGCTGGGTTGTCTCGTCACCCGGGCCGAGGACCCGGTGGTCCTCCTCGTCTCAGGCGGGCACACCATGGTCATCGCACACTCAGGGACGAGGTGGAGGGTCCTAGGCGAGACGCTCGACCTGACGCTCGGGCAGCTTCTGGACCAGTTCGGAAGACACGCGGGACTCTCGTCGCCGTGCGGCCGTAACGTAGAGAAGGCCGCGAGCGAGTCCTCGACGTATCTGAGGCTTCCCTACTCGGTCAAGGGAAACGACGTCTCCTTCTCCGGCCTCCTGACCATGGCGAAGGGCATGCTCGACTCCGGTAGGAAGTTCAGTGACGTCTGCTACTCCATTCAGGAGACGGCCTTCGCGATGGTCTCTGAAGTCTGCGACAGGGCGCTCGCCTTCACTGGCAAGAGAGAGGTCCTTGTCGTCGGTGGCGTCGCCGCGAACAGACGGCTGGGCCAGATGCTCGAGGTGATGGCCTCGCGCCACTCGGCGCGGGCTCTCTTGACGCCGACAGAATACAGCGGCGACTGCGGTGCACAGATAGCTTGGACGGGCTCGCTCGCATACGCGTGCGGAGCAAGTGTGGCGGTGAGCGAGGCTGGGGTCCGCCAGTCCTGGAGGCTTGACACTGTCGACACCCCCTGGCGGAGATAGCGGAACGGGCAGGCTCCTCTGGAGAGGAGCGGAAGCCGACATAGTCGCGGACGAGTGGCAGGGCCTCGAAGCCGTCTTCAAGATAAGGCGAAGGCTCGAGTACAGGCTCAGCGTCCTCGACGACGCGATCAGGCTCCAGAGGACCGTCCACGAGGCACAAATGATCCACGCGGCAAGAGAGGCAGGGATCCCTGTGCCGGGCCTCTACTACGTAGACCCTGGGGAGGCAACCATCGTGATGGAGAGGGTCGCCGGTCAGAGGGTCAAAGACTTCGTCGGCCGGGCCTCGCCTGACGACCTTGGGTCGCTCTTCCATCGCATCGGGGCCGACGTGGCCGGGATGCACGCCGCGAACATAACACACGGCGACCTCACCACAGCCAACATGATCAGGAGAGAAGGGCGCGTCGTCTACGTGGACTTCGGACTGTCCACGCACAGCACGAGGGTGGAGGACCGGGCGGTCGACCTACGGCTAGCCAAGGAAACGGTCCTCGGCGCCCACTCGGAACGCTCTGACGCTGCTCTGAAGGCTCTGACCGAGGGGTACGAGTCAGAGGCGGGGGCCCAGTGCGCAAGGGCCGTCATGGCCCAGCTCCGGAGCATCGAGCGGAGGGGAAGGTATGCGCGCGTAGTGTGACGCGCGAGCGGACCAACAAGGTTTATCTGTTTAGCACAGGAGTCGGCCAAAGGAAGCTGAAAATTGGCGAGGATACATTCTCACAGGCACGGTAAGTCCCACCAGACGAGGCCAACGAGCAAAAGCCCCCCCGCCTGGACGAACGTGAAGCCTGAGGAAGTGAAATCGACCGCCCTGAAGCTCGCGAAGGAGGGCCTGACACCAAGCAGGATCGGCATGGTCCTGAGAGACGACCACGCCGTACCACTCGTGAAGCCCATCACTGGCAAGTCCGTGATGGAGATCCTCCTGGAAGGAAAGTCGGCCCCGAAGCTGCCTCAGGACCTTCAGGACCTGATAGACAGGGCCAAGCGCGTCCAGAGCCACCTACAGGTCCACGGCGGCGACAGGAAGAACGTCCACTCCTTGGAGCTCATCGAAGCGAAGATCTACAGGCTTTCGAAGTATTACAAGGACGCCGGCATTCTGCCCAAGGACTTCAAATACAACGCAGTGGTCGCCCAGCTCGCCTAGAAAAAAGGAGGGCCTCCCACGGCCGACTTCGAAGGCCTGTCCGCAAGGTACAGGTCAGCAGTCCCCGGGCTGATGAAGCTCGTTACCGCACACTCGAGGATTCTAGTCGTCACGCACATAGACGCGGACGGCCTCTGCAGCGGTTCGATAGTCTTCGCCGCGCTTATGCGGAGAGGCGCGAACGTCACCCTCCGAACCGTCCCCGAGCTCGACCCGAGGACCGTGCAGAGCCTTGCAGCTCAGAACTTCGATCACTACATCTTTACCGACCTCGCCTCCACCTTGATCCCCGAGCTAGAGGCTGCCCTCGGAGGCAGGTATCTCGTGATCGACCATCACGAGGCGACGGAGGATGACATGAGGCGCCCTTCCATGGTTAACGCCTGGGCATACGGCTACGACGGAGGGAAGGAAGCCTGCTCCTCGTCGATGGCCTACGCATTCGCCGTCGCTCTCTCCCCGGAGAACGTGGACCTCTCGGCGCTCGCAGTAATCGGCGCGCTCGCGGACAGGCAGGACGCGGGCCCGGCTAGGTCGCTTACGGAGCTCAACGGGATAGCGGCAGACGACGCATGCTCCGCGGGCCTCCTGTCGGCCTCCAAGGACTTGCTGTTCAGCGGAAGGGAGACGAGGCCGATTCACGAGTCCATAGCGCTGACATCGACGCCATACATCAGGGGGCTGTCCGGCAGTAAGGACGGCGCGCTGGCCCTCCTGCACCAGTCAGGGATCAGGCTGATGGACGGAGGCTCTTGGAGGACGATGTCCTCGCTGTCCTCGGAGGAGAAGATGAAGCTGACCGAGCTGATAGCGGGCGTACTCGGGGGGTCGGGGGAGGCGAGCGAGGCCTTGTCCAGCCTAGTCGGGGTCGTCTACACGCTGGAGCTCGAGGAGAGCTTCACTCCCCTTAGGGACGCAAGGGAGTTCGGCACCCTCCTCAACTCTTGCGGCAGGATGGGCGCGACGGGCACGGGCGTCGCCATCTGCCTGGGGGACAGGGGGACGGCGGTCAAAGAAGCCATGAGGATTCTGGCGGAGTACAGGTCTGCCCTCTCTAGGGCGTTGGAAGCGATCACCGCGGACCCCGATAGACTCGTCCGGCGTGGGAATGTAGTGCTGGCGAAGGGAGAAGGAGCCGTGGAGGACAAGCTTCTCGGCCCTGTCATCTCCATCCTCACCTCTTCCCGGGGCTTCAAGGAGAGCATCGTCGTCGGGAGCGCCGTCAGCGGCGACTCCGGTCTGAAGATCTCTGCGAGGGTCGGCGACGACTATCGGGGAAGGGTCGACCTCGGCCTGCTGATGAGGCAGGCCGCGGCATCGGCAGGAGGGGAAGGCGGGGGTCATGCGATGGCCGCGGGAGCGAAGATCCCTGCCGACGCGGCCGACCAGTTCTACAGGGCCGTGATGGAGGGGATCCCGCCCTGAGGGCCTCGGCCCG
>JASHVT010000023.1 GCA_030039515.1 Nitrososphaerales archaeon | reverse complement strand
TCCGGGCCTCCTGTCCAGACGGGCGCCCCTTGCTGAGGGTCACCCTTTCCGCACGTCGCCGCTTCGAACTCCATGTGCTTGCTCCGGGCCTTCACGCTCCCCCACAGCCTGGGCGTCGTTATCTCCAAGACGGGCGCCCTGACCAGACCCTTGACCTCCCCCCTCTCTATGAGGTTGGCCTCGAGTGCGACGTACCTCTGGTTCAAGCGCTTATCGTCGATGTTCCACTCCGTGAACGACTTGAAGAAGACGCCGTGCTTCACCTCCTTGATCAGCTCCTCGGTCGAGTAGTCGCCTGGCTCGACGAAGGTGTTGGACATCCGGATTATGGGCTCCCTGTCGAAGGAGACCGCCCTGGACGCCCCGTTGCAGACGACCCCGAAGTGCTTGGCCGTCGTCCGGTTCTGGAGGAACTCGTTGATGACGCCATCCTTGATCAGCCTCCTCTTCTTCCCTTCCACGCCCTCGTCGTCCACAGGCGTGAACCCGTTGGAGTGCTCGAGCGTGGGGTCGTCGCTCACGTTCGCCTGGTCGCTCCCCACCTTCATCCCCAGGCTGTCGGCCTTCAGGTACGACTCGCCCGCCTGGGCGCCCTCCCTCCCCAGCACCCTGTCCGCCTCCTGAGGATGCCCTACCGACTCGTGGGCGGCTATACCCGAGAGCTCGGGGCTGAGCACGACGTCCAGGACGTCCGTGGGAGGCTTGCCCGCCTCTCTCAGGACCTTTCCCATCGTCTTCGCCTCCTGCTCCACCTTCTCCACCAGGCGGATGCGCTTCACGACCTCCAATCCCCCCGTCTCGCCCTGCTGGATGAACCTCTGCGCCGTCTGGCTCCCTTCCATCGCGGTCAGCGAGCCGAAGAAATTGATGCGAGGGAGCCGCCCCTCGACCCTGGAGCCGTCGCTGTTTACGAAGTATCTTTCCTCGAGCTCTGACATGAGGAAGAGGAGCCTGCCGGGTAGCTTCACGCCTGCCTTCTCTCCCGATATCCTGGACTCGATGTCGGTCAGCACGCCCCTCAGCCATGTGGGGTCGGCGTTCTCTACCTTGGTCGTCTCGGAAGCAGCCCACTTCTTCTTGACCGGTTTCGACGAGTCGAACTCGACCGGCTTCAGGAGCACCGCCGAGGACGCCTTTGCGAGCCTGGCCGCCCTAGCTGCGACGTCGGACACGGACGCGGCCTTCATCTCGTTCGTCGCTGCGAACCCTAGCGCGCCTCCCGAGATCACCCTCACCCCTATGCCATAGCTCTCACCGAAGAATGCGGGCTGCGGCTCGCCGTTCTTGAGCACGAACTGCCTGCCCCACGTCGTCTGCACCCTCGCCTCCGCGTAGGTCGCCCCTGCGTCCCTCGCCTTCGAGACCGCCATGTCGGCGAGGTCCTTTGCATCCTCGCTCCTCAACGGCTCTCGGGCCGGAGCCGACGTTATTTCTGTGTTGCCTGGGTTAATATACGGGGAGGGTGGTAACGGCCGTCGAGGTTGAACAAGGACATCGAGGCGAAGGCAGGGATGCTGGTGCGCAGGCCGCCTGCAGAGGTCTTCGACGCGTTCATCGACCCGTCGATCACGACCAAGTTCTGGTTCACGAAGAGCACGGGCCGGCTCGAGCCGGGAAGGCACGTCACATGGTATTGGGAGATGTACGGCGTCTCTTCCGAGGTGGACGTCAAAGCGATAGAGAAAGACAGGCGCATACTGATCGAGTGGTCGGGATTTGGCACGCCCAACTCCGTCGAGTGGACGTTCACGCCCTTGGGTAGCGGCTCGACCTTCGTGAAGGTCAGGAACTGGGGCTTCGATGGCAGCGAGGACGAGGTCGTCAGTCAGGCCTTGGACTCGACCGGGGGGTTCACGTGGCTCCTTGCAGGCCTCAAGGCCTACCTGGAGCATGGATTGGAGCTTGGCCTGACCGGTGACGCACACCCGCGCGGCGTGGACTGAAACCCGTCAGACGGGGATCGCGGTCCCTTTCGCAGGCACATCAACCGTCCCATTGCTGAACGTGTCGAACCTGTCGGGTTCTTCGGTGTGGATAGGGACCACGCGCTTGGGCCGTATCCGATTCACCAGCCTGGCCACCTCTTCCATGGGTGCGTGGCCTGATGCGTGGAGCTGGTGGTAGCTGAAGCCTAGGTGGTCGACCCAGTTCCTGACCAGGGCGTCCTCCCTCTCGCCCTCCTCGTTGAAAGCCTCGGTGGCCGAGTGTATGTACGTCCCTCCCCGTTCGGGCTTGATGTCGATCAGCTCCGGGAAGTTAGACGTCTCCAGGTGCAGGAAGATTTCTCCCTGCCTCTTCCTCACTTCCTGGGCGTCAAGGCCTTCGTCTAGAAACCGCCTCTCCCAGGCGTAGTAGTCCGAGTCGTCCAGGCTACCGCTCTTCTTCCTCCGCACGTAGACCCCGACGTCCTTGCCCACCCTTGGGACGGTCAGCTTCCCGTCCTTGCTGAGCGCCTCCAGCATGACCGCCGTCTTCATCGAGACCACGAGCGTCCTGCCCGATGCTCGGGCCGCGCGGTCGAACGTGTTGATGCGGTCGGTGTCGTTCCCCCTGAAGGTGGAGAAGACCAGCTTCTTGCTCTCCTTCACCATCCGCCGGGCCTCAGACAGCACCTCGCTCTCGCTCGTGTTCACGCCGGCGTCCTTCCCCTCTCCTACCCGGGTGCCTTCGGAGAGCAGGACGGCCGGTCGGCTTTCGGTGGCGGCACGGACGAAGTCTTCTGTCATCTCCCCGGCAGGGCCGTGGAAGCGGAAATCCCCGGTGTACGCCAGCGGGCCGCTTGACGTGTAGATCACGAACCCGTACGCGCCTGGGATGGAGTGGTCCACATGGACGGGCTGGAAGTCGATCCCTCCGACGCTGAACCTGTCGCCCGTCCTGAAGGTCCTGAGCTCGTGCCCCTTCAGCGCCGAGCCACCCGTCACCCTGTACGCCTCGTGGATGAGGGCCGTGGTCTTCCCGCAGTAGACAGGTATCTTCGGGTCGACGTACCCGATCCTCCCCGCGTGGTCCCAGTGGTAGTGACTCAGGACCACGGCGTCTATCTCAGGCGAAGCGTACTTCAGGCCCGTGTTTTGGAGCGAGGGTTCGGAGTAGAGCCCCTGTATCTCAGGGAGGACGCCGAACTCGAAGAGGTCGCCTGCTCCGTTGACCCCGCGTGGCTTTATCCACGAGTCGAAGTAGTCTGACCCCTCTGCGAACCCTGTCCCGAAGTCCAGGAAGACCTTCGTCCCCCTGTCTTCGAGGAGGATCTTGTTGCCGCCTATCTCGCCCACGCCGCCGTAGCAGGTGACCTTGGTGGACATCTCTCCCGCGCCGGTTGCGACCTCCATCACGGATAAATACAAACTTCTCAGGATTCGGAGCCGGGTTGCTGGTGCAGGCGTCCGCGCTCCAGGCCGGTGGAGACCTCATCGTTGCGTTCGCGATCCTTGCGGTGGCGATAGGGATAGCAGGCGTCGCGATCCTGTTCTTGTTCTCGAGAAAGAAGATCTAGGAAGAGGCGCTGTCAGCCAGTACTCGAGCATCATTTCCAGTCGCAAGAGACAATTAGCTGTCAACCCTGAAAGCAGATGGTCAGAGGAGAGGTAGAGAGTTCGCGACTGAATCGCGCCCTGTGGTTGGGTATTGCCTCAGAGTCGCTTCTGATAATCGGCATCGTCCTGGTAGGTCGGCCAGGAGGAGTCTACGTCAAGGGGCAGCCCCCTACTGTAACTTGCAACTCAAGCATATGCACGGAGACCTGGTTCAGCGGTTCCGAGATTCTGTACTACTCCACCATCGGTATGTATCTCTTGGCAGCCTCTGCGGCAACGTTCTCGGTTCTGGTCTGGGTTGCGGCTACCGCCAAAGGCGGAGGCGCCAATCAGGTCCCGTCGGGGTAGGCGGTCAGTCGAGTCTCGACGTCAGAGGAGCAGAGGTTCCCAGTCATGGAGAATCAATAAAAGCTGCGGAAGCTCGGGCAGGT
Source organism: Nitrososphaerales archaeon (assembly GCA_030039515.1). Classification (GTDB taxonomy): domain Archaea; phylum Thermoproteota; class Nitrososphaeria; order Nitrososphaerales; family Gagatemarchaeaceae; genus UBA183. The sequence goes on along the minus strand of JASHVT010000023.1, from coordinate 3,125 downwards.
CGTCTAATGCCAAGCGAAGTCAGCCCGCCGTACTACATCGTGGGCCTTCCCGATGAGCCGATTGAGGCCTCGGAGGCGAAGATGAAGTTCGAGAGGCTCGCCGACGAGCTCTGCAAGGTCTACCCTTTCATCGAGGAGATAAGGGCGGTGGTGAAGTCGAAGAAAGCCTCAGGGGACCATGCGAGATACGACGTCTCGGTGGAAGTGTATATGCCCCGCGAGAGACACTCATTCACAGAGTCCGGGTACAACGTCGCCAAGGTCTTCGACCTCATGGGGCCGAAGATGAAGCGCCTGCTCTCGTCCAAGCAGTCACGCGTCACCAGGTCGCACGGCGATAGCCCGAGGAAGGAAGCCGACTAGTTCTAGGGAGCGGCCTTCGCGAGCCTCTTGTTCTCTTCCTTCAGCCCCTCTACTTCAGACTTGAGCTTCGCGAGCGCGGTGGAGGCCTCGGCCGAAGAGCTGAGGTCGTAGTACGCCTCGAGGGAGGCCCGTCTTACTCGCGGGTCGCGGTCGGTCCGGGACGACTCCTTGGCGGTTTCGACGAACCTCCTGTCTCCGAACCGCCTGACGATCTCCGCGACCAGATAGTGCCTCACCCTGAACTCCTTTTCGTGGATGACCATGTCCTTGAGCATCTCGACCTCCTCGTCGAGGACTTCTCCTCTCGCTTTGATTGCCTTGAGCGCCCCGATCCTCATCCTGGTCGGCCTCCCGTAGGCAAGGGACTCTCTCACAGCCGACTTCACCTCCGGGTCCTTCAGCTTGCCCATCGCTTCGAGGCAAGCCTCGGCGAGCGTGTCGTTTGGGGACCTTCCCTTCATCGCCTCCCTCAGGTGCGCGAACGCGCCGTCCGGCATGGACCTCGCGAGTGACAGGGCAGCCTCGCACCTGACGTAAGGGCTCTCGTCCTTGGTCAGGAGGCCGAGGAGGACCTCGCGCGCCTTCTCCTCCTTGAAACCCCCGAGGGCGGCCGCGAGCCCGCGCCTGACCTTCCTGTCCCTTGGGGCGCCGATGTCAAGCAGCGTGGCGAGCGCTTCGGGCGACCCTATCTCCCCGATGGCCCTCAGCGCGCAAGACCTGACGTGCCAGTACTGCTCCTTGGTGGCGGCTTCCTTCAGCGCAGCCAGGGCCCTCTGCGCTTTCATCTTGCCCAGACCGGTCGCCGCCTCGGCCCTGCTCGAGGCGTCGTCGCTGCCTGAAAGCTGGCTGACCAGCAGTTCGACGCTCTTGTCGAACGTTGCCTTCTTGAGGAGCCAGTGCTCAGGGTCGAACTCGACGATCGAGGGCCTCGACTCGAGCGCGAACGAGAGAGTCTGCTCGGCACCCGACAGGACCACCCTCCTCTTCAGCCTCCGCCCTGCGACATAGAACACGACGTCGCACGGGAGCTTGAACAGGGGCGTCCCAGAGTCGAGCTTCTGGACCTGCTTCACGTTGAGCGTCGAGACCTTGGCGTCCTCGTCCCAGGTGTGCGAGACCTCGAACTCTGGGTAGCCGGGCTTGAAGAACGCCTGCTCGAAGAACTCTTGGAGGGAGAGGCCGGTCGCCTTCTCGAGACTCCTGCGGAAGTCATGGCTCTCCGCGTTGCCGAAGGAATGCGACTTCAGGTATTCCGAGACCCCCTTGAAGAATGCGTCGTCCCCCATGTAGTACCTCAGCTCGTGGAGCGTCAGGGCCCCTTTCTCGTACGTCGTAGAGTCGAAGACATCGTCAGGGTAGATGTAGACGTTGTCGACCACAGGCCTCCTGTACTCGTCCTCGTCCTCCCCGAAGTAGGTCTCCGCCATCTTGCCGAGGTCCCATCGGAACTCGTCAGGGCCGCGCGTCCGCTCCAGGTACAGCGCCTGGAAGTAGGTGGCGAACGCCTCGTTGAGCCAGGCGTGCGACCACTCGGCGCAGGTGACCAGGTCGCCGAACCACTGGTGCGCGAGCTCGTGGGCCACGAGGTTCACCGCGTTCGTCTGGGGTGAGGCGTAGGAGACTGAGAAGTCCTCTTCGGAGCTCTTGTCCGGGTAGTACGACATCGCCAGAGTTGTGGCGTTGAAGTTCTCCATCCCGCCATAGATGAAGTCCTCTACGGTCGTCTGGTCGTACTTCGCGTAGGGGTACTTCACGCCCGTCAGGGCCCCGAAGACCTCTATCATCCTCGGAGTCTCGCCGAAGTAGCGCAGCACGTCCTCCCTCTTCGACTCCGGGAAGTTGTACCTCAGTTTGACCCCGTCTGCCTCCTGGACCACCTCGCCGAACTCTCCCGCGACGAAGGACGTCAGGTACGACGGGTGGGGCAGGTCTTCCCTGAAGTGGAACGTCCTCGTCTTCTCGCCCTTGCTCTCCGAGACGAGCGTCCCGTTCGATATCACCCTGAAGGCGGCGGGGACGGTGAGGACGAGCTCGCTGCTCGACCTCTCGTTCGGGCTGTCGACGCAGGGGTACCAGTACCTCGCGAACTCCGACTCGCTGTGCGTCCAAGCCTGAGGCGGCTTGTCGGGGTGCTCCTTGTCTGGCTCGATGAAGTATATCCCTTCTGTCGGGACGGCCCTGTATTCCACTCTGACGGTCGCCTGGCCCCCCAGGGGAGAGGGGAGCCGGAGCGAGATCGCCTTTCCGTCGTAGTCGAAGTCGGCCTTCTCGCCGTCGAGGGTGACGCCTCGGATGTCCATGTCACAGGCGTCGAAGCTCAACGTCCGAACCCCTAGTCTGACAGGCTTGACTGTCAGCGTGCACGCGCCGACTATGCTCTTGGTCGTCATGTCGAGGCTAAGCTCGATCTTGACGTGCTCAGCGTGGAAGTCGATCTGCCTAGGGTAGTGAGGCCTTGAATCGGGAAGCCTGAACGACCTGTATGAATCCACGCATGGGCGGCCCCGCGTCCGTTGAAAAAGACTTTCTCATGATATATACCCTCGGGCGGACACGAGGGGCCTTGGATCAGAGAGGGAGGATCGGGAGGGCGATCCAGGGTCTGATTCTATTCTCGGTCCTGTTGGGAGCCCTATTCCTCTGGGAAGCCGCCGGGCTCCTTCCTGCCTCGGTCTTCGACATCATAGCCGTGGGCTGGGCTCTCTTCGTCGTCGACGGCGTCCTGAGTTTCGTCAGGCCTGTCGCCTCGTACTACTTCGGCT
>JASHVT010000022.1 GCA_030039515.1 Nitrososphaerales archaeon | reverse complement strand
GAAGGTCAGCCCCAGCAACCTGGAGACTCTGAAGGGGCTGGTGATCAAGGGGCCCTTCGAACATTCCGGGGCGAACTACGTGATCCGGCCCGACGGCGTCAAGATCAGGCTGGACTTCGCGAGCGACCGCAAGACCCTCGCGGACTCGTTGGCGCCAGGATACGTCGTCGAAAGGCACCTCATGGACGGGGACGTGGTCCTGTTCAACAGGCAGCCTTCGCTTCACAGGATGTCAGTGATGGCCCACTTCGTCAGGGTGCTCCCGTTCCGGACGTTCAGGCTGCATCCGTCGGTCTGCCCGCCATACAACGCGGACTTCGACGGCGACGAGATGAACCTCCACGTCCCGCAGAGCGAGGAGTCGAGGGCCGAGGCGCTCATGCTGATGGAGGTCCAGGACCAGATCCTCTCGCCGAGGTACGGCGGCCCCATCATCGGCGGCATCAGAGACTTCATCACCGGCGCGTTCATGCTGACGCGAGACGAGACGCTGCTGACGCCTGCAGAGTTCACCAACCTGGCGCTCGTCGGCGACTACTCCGGCGACCTCCCCGAGCCTGAGGTAAAGGGGGCCCATCCTATGTACACCGGCAAGCAGCTCTTCTCGCTCTTCCTGCCGAAGGAGATGAACTATGTCCTGACCTCGAAGTGGGCGAAGTCGCAGCGCTCGGGAAGCACGAACGACGTGGTGATCAAGGACGGGACTCTGATATCAGGCGTTGTGGACAAGGCGGTGATCGGTGCGGAGGAGCCGGACTCGCTCCTTCACCGCATAGCGAAGGACGAAGGCAACGAAGACGCGCGGAACTTCCTCAACTCAGTCCTGAAGGTCGTGAAGACGTTCCTCACCCGCAGGGGCTTCACCTACGGCTTCAACGAGCTGGACCTCCCCGAGCAGGCGAAGGCTGAGATACGGGGCGCGATCGACGAGGCCAACTCCAAGGTGAAGGAGCTCATCAAGAAGTATGAGGCCGGAACGCTCCAGCTCACGAGGGGCCTCTCGCCCGAGGACTCGCTCGAGGCTTACATCGTCAACGAGCTCGCCCATGCGAGGGACAAGGCCGGGAGGATAGCGGACCGCGCGTTCCCCGCAGAGAACGCAGGCCTGATTATGGCCAGGACCGGCGCCAGGGGCTCGAGCCTGAACGTGGGCCAGATGACCGCGGCGCTCGGGCAGCAGTCGGTCAGGGGAAAGAGGATCGACCACGGCCTCAGGGGGAGGGCGCTCAGCCACTTCTCCTGGAACGACACCGCGCCCGAAGCCAAGGGGTTCGTGAGCAGCAACTACCGCGACGGGCTTTCTCCCACCGAGTTCTTCTTCCACGCCATGGGAGGAAGAGAGGGGCTCGTAGACACGGCCGTCAGGACGCAGCAGAGCGGATACATGCAGAGGAGGCTCGTCAACGCGCTCGAGCACCTGAAGGTCGAGTACGACCTCACCGTGAGGGACCCGCATGGGAGGATAATCCAGTTCATCTACGGCGAAGACGGGGTAGACCCTGCAAAGAGCGACCACGGGCGACCGATCAACCTCGACAGGCTGATAGAGACCGAGGAGCTCCAGCACAAGGGCAAGGCGAAGCTCGACGGGGACGTGGTGGAGAGGCTGATGAGGAAGTATCAGCCGCAGCTCAACGAAAGGCTCGTCCGCGAGCTCAAAGAGAAGCTCGGCGGCTCCCACCTGACCGAGGACGGCGCTAAGGAGTCGCTCGAGAGGGTGGAGGAGGCGCTCGACTACTCGCGCGTCGAGCCCGGGGAGGCGTCGGGCATAGTCGCAGCGCAGTCCATAGGGGAGCCGGGGACCCAGATGACGCTCCGCACCTTCCACTTCGCCGGGGTCAGGGAGAGGGACGTCACCCTCGGCCTGCCGAGGCTGATGGAGCTGGTCGACGCGAGGAAGATCCCAGCGACGCCCTCCATGGACATCTACCTGACCAAGGAGTACGCGACCAACAACGAGAAGGCCGTAAAGGTGGCGAAGGAGATACTGTTCACGAAGGTCGGGAACGTCGTCGAGTACAGCGAGGTCGACCCCACGGAGGGGATCAAGCTCCACCTCAGCCCGGAGATGCTCGCGGAGCGCGACACGAACGCCGACCAGATAGCCGAGGCACTCGAGACGGGGAAGAGGAACGTCCAGAAGGACAAGAACGGGAAGATAATCCACGTGAGCATGGAGAACGCGGACCTGTCGGCGCTCTTCACCCTGAGGAACAAGCTGCTCAACATGAAGCTCAAGGGCATCCCGGGGATAACCAGGGTGACGGTGGTGAAGGAAGGGGAGGAGTGGTTCATCCAGACGGCCGGCTCCAACCTCGGGAAGGTGATAGCCGTCCAGGGAGTTGACCCGACGCGCGTCTACACCAACAACGTCCACGAGGTTGCCCAGGTGCTCGGGATAGAGGCTGCGCGCGCGACCCTGGTGAGGGAAGTGATGAGCACTCTCGACGAGCAGGGCCTCGAGGTCGACATAAGACACATCTTCCTGGTGGCCGACCTGATGACTTCGAGGGGCTACATACAGCAGATAGGCAGGCACGGCATAGCAGGCACCAAGAGCAGCGTCCTGGCGAGGGCCGCCTTCGAGATCACGGTACCTACGCTCGCGGAGGCCGCGGTCACTGGCGAGACGGAGGACCTGAAGGGCGTGACAGAGAACGTCATAGTAGGGCTACCCATACCGGTAGGCACCGGCATGATCGACCTGTACATGAGCTGAGACCTTGGTGGACAACGCGCTGCTATCGAAGGTCCTGAAGGAGGCCGTGAAGGGCGGCAAGTCCGCGGTCGGGGTCAAGGAGTGCGTCGCCGCGATGAAAGGCAGCAAGGCCGTGCTCTGCGCCCGCTCGATCCCTCCGGGCCTGGCGGCCAAGCTAAAACAAGAGGCTGAGAAGTACGGGGTGCCCGTCCTGGAGCTCCCCCAGACGTCCTCGCAGCTCGCGACCCTCGTCGGGAAGCCGTACAGGGTCTCGGCCGTCGCCGTGAAGGGGGTTGGCGACGCAGACGTCAAGCAGCTGCTAAGGTGACAGCGCCCTTGCCCGA
>JASHVT010000021.1 GCA_030039515.1 Nitrososphaerales archaeon | reverse complement strand
GCCTTCTTCTCGTCCTTCGTCATCGCCTCCTTGGCCGCCTTCTCCCTGTCGACCTTGGCGAATACCTGGGCGAAGTCGATCTGTGAGAACCTCGCGCCCGCGCACCATCCTGGCAGCACCTTCACGAAGTCGGTCATGAAGTTGGAAGCGAACGTTGGGTCCTGGACGTAAGGCGTGTCCTTCTTCTTCGCCAGGTTGTACGCCATCTCCTCTGCCAACGGCTCGAGGGTGAGGAGTTTGCCTCCCACCATGATTGAAAGCCCGTCGGGTGCATAGGCCTCGGGGAAGTAGACGCCGTTGTGGGAGAGCTTCTTCCAGTACTCGGTCATGAAGCGCTTGGGTCAGTTTTCACTCAGCCGTATTTAAAATAGAACGGGAGGCTGCGGGAAACGCAGGTTCCTTAATTACCACTCGTCCGTGTGTCGCCAGTCGAAGATGTGGCTGGACTTCCAGCGTCTCGAACAGCCTGAGATGCACGAGCCTGTGATGATAATAGCGGTCTCGACCTCGATGCCGCAGTATCGTTCGCTGTATTCTCAGGCGAGAGAGCTTGGAGAGTATATGTTGAGGAACATGAAGCTAGAGCGGATCGCCACCGTCAGGTCGTCCTGCTTCCCTCCAGAAGTGCTTGTCAGGGAGGACGGCCTTTCATCGCTCCCCGAGTGCAGCTTCTACTCAGGAAGGGCGAAGTCCGGCCCGATACTCTTCGCGGGCGATGCGAGCCCGATGGATGACCAGCACGAGTTCACGGAGTTCGTCCTTGGGTATGCCGAGGAACTGGGGGTCAAAGAGATCTATTCGGTGGGCGCGAGATGGGCCGACAACCCGCTCTCGCCCGAGGTCGAGCCGGAGCCCAATGGCTTCGCGAGCGACGAGGCCGGGGTCGAGAAGCTCAAGAGCCACGGGGTCAGAATCCTCGCAGAAGAGCCGGCGCCTTTCTTCGCATCGATGGTCGTCGCGTCTGCGACGCAGAGAGGAATCAGGGGATACAAGCTGTCCGTAGACCATGGGGAGCCGAGCCCCCACGTCAGGGGCGTGGTCAAGTTGCTGGAGGCGCTGTCTGGGCTGGCCGGCTTCGAGATAAGCTTGGAGGAGCTCAAGTCCCAGTACCGAGCGAACCAAGAACGCCAAGGGCATCAGAGGCCCAAGGACCCCAGCATCTATCACTGAGCGCGACGGCGCACCGCCGCGACTTCTCCGGTAACGGCTCAAGAGTTTTAACACCAAGCTCAAGGCTGGGCATCGACCGTGCCCCGTTCCCAGAGACGCCTCGCTGCGATAATGTTCACAGACCTCGTTGGCTATACTGCCCTGAGCCAGCGCGACGAGTCCCTGGCGCTCAGGCTCCTCAAGAAGCACCGGGAGATCGTGAGGCCCGTGTTCAAGCGGTACGGCGGGCGGGAGATCAAGACCATAGGGGACGCGTTCTTGGTCGAGTTCGACAGCGCCATAGACGCGACGCGCTGCGCCGTCGACGTGCAGAGGGTGCTCCGGGAGTACAATGACAAGAACCATCACAAGCTGCAGGTGAGGATAGGGATCCATATCGGGGACGTCGTGCACCAGGAGGGAGACGTCTACGGAGATGCGGTCAACATAGCCTCGAGGATAGAGCCTCTTGCCGACGCAGGGTCCATCTGCATCTCCGAACAGGTCTACGACCTCGTCAGGAACAAGGTCCCGTACGGCCTGGTAAAGCTCGAGTCACAGAATCTGAAGAACGTCGCGTTCCCCATAGACGTCTTCAAGGTGGTCCTTCCGTGGACCAAGTCGGGCGCGAAGGAAGGCGAGCGCGGGCCCAGGCCTGCCTTCAGCATGGTCAGGAAGTACCAGCCTGAGGACAAGGGGAACCTCAGGTCCGTAGGGAAGTACTTCCTGAAGCTGACCCTCAAGAACAGGATAGTCGTGGTCACCCTGACGAACGAACCTAGGGTCACGGGCTGGCTCGCAAAGTTCGCGATGGGCGTGGACTACTCGAGGGGCGAGACCATGCACATAGTCGCCGGCATCGAGACGGTCAAGGTGGTGACCGACCAGAAGAACCTGGAGAAGCTCTACGAAATCGTGCCCAAGAAGCGCGTCATCAACGTGATGGAGAACCTGTCCGAGATAATCATCTCTCTCGCCGAGACGGTGACGAACCTCCCCGGCGTGGTCGCGAGCATCACCACCCACCTGGCCGCCGCTGGGATCAACCTTGTGGAGTATATCACGATCAATCCGCACGAGATAATGGTCGTGGAGGAGAGGGACGCCCTCAAGAGCTACCACGTGCTCGAGGAGCTGGCCACCGGGGCGGCTAAGTGAGAGTCGCGGGGAGCAGGATATCTTTATCCGTCTGCAGGCGCATTCTTGGGGAACCAATGAACGGAACTCGTACCGACAAATCTCTCCAAGGGACGCTCGACTGGGCGATGGAGCGGATGCGCAGGAACGGATACGCGGTCGCGTCGCGCGTGACGCTAGACGTGGAGCCCAACCTCGCGATAATGGGATACGCGAAGAAGGAGGGGCGCGTGCACCGGATAATGATATCCGAGTGGGCTCTCGACTCGGAGATGCTGGGGGGCCTCGTGCTCCACGAGCTCGCCCACATCTACTTCACAGAGAGGGGCGCATGGTCGCACAACGGGGAGGTGCT
>JASHVT010000020.1 GCA_030039515.1 Nitrososphaerales archaeon | reverse complement strand
GAGACCGGGTGAAGAAGAGAGGTCGGAGAACCGATTGTACTAGAATCCTCCAATCAAGGCTTTTATAACGAAATCGCCTCCGTCGCGCCACGAAAAGTAAGAGTATCGTATCAATAACCTTACTCGCTGCTGCCCTTCTCCTACTTGCGTCAACACATTCGGCTACGCCCATCAGTTCGACCGCTCCCTCGGTCGCCCTCGCAGCCGCGCCGTCCCCAACGCACCTGACACATCCAATGACCCCAGTCACCCAGCTAGGTGGAGCATCGTCAGCGTCAGACTCGGCCGTGTCCTGCCCCGAGCCGGACAGTCAATGCCTCTTCTCCTACAACTGGGGAGGCTACGGGGTGTGTGACGAGACGACGACAGCCTGCTCTGATGCCTTCACATCCAGTCCTCCGACTCCAACCGCTGGAGCGGTGACGTTTGTGACCGGCACGTGGAACGTCCCCGGAATGACAGGCGTCAACGAGCCCTACAACAGGAACGTGAACTGCTCCGACTCGGACAACACCTGGTATGACAGCTCCGTCTGGGTAGGCATAGACGGGCTGGTCGACTCCACGGTTGAGCAGACAGGCACGAGCTCGGACTGCTTCTACGGCCAGACCACCTACTATGCGTGGTACGAGTTCTACCCCTCGGCCTCGGAGTCAGTTCCGATCACCGTCAACGCGGGCGACTCGATCGCAGCATCCGTGACCTGCTCAGCAGGTGCACAGAGCGGGGTCGCGGGAGCCTACTGCACAACGACGATAACGGACAACACAGACCACCAGAGCTACACGAGCCCCAGCACCTTCGTCCCAGGAGCCCTGCTGAATTCAGCGGAGTGGATCCAGGAGAGCGCCTACTACAACGGGTTCCTCGCGCTCACCGACGTGAACACCCTGACCTTCACCAACACCTACGCGACAATCAACCACGTCACGGGATCAATATCGAGCTTCGGCACCCACGTCTACTGGCTCGTAATGGTAGACTACAACTTCCCGTATGGCGCGGTCGACCACGAGTCGTTCTATGTGAAGGCCGAACCATCTGCCCTCAACTACGCAGGGAACTCCTTCACTTCCACCTGGGTCAGCAACGGTCCATAGACAGACCAAGCGGCAATCTGCGCCGCCTGGTCTTCCCACGTTTTACGGCGCCAGGGAACAGAACCCTCGAAGAGTTAACTAAGAAGTTTCACAAAGGACGGGTCTGTGCCGAACTTCAGGTACATATCTTGGTCTGAGTATGGGAATCTAGCGGAGTCGCTGGCCGAGAAGGTCGCAGCCACCGGCAAGAGGTTCGACCTGGTGGTAGGCATCGCGCGCGGCGGCATACCTGTGTCGATGGTGGTCGCCGACCACCTGGACGTGAAGGTAGACTTCATCAACGTGAAGTCCTACAACGACATCGGCAAGCGAACGCCGCCGAGGATTGTCTCCACGTTGACGGAGGGCATAGCTGGAAAGAATGTCCTGGTCGTAGACGACCTCGTAGACCAGGGAGACACTCTAGCGTTCGTAAAGAAACACCTGTCCGTCCAGGAGCCCAAGACTCTGGAAACATCTGTCCTGTTCAAGAAGCCCTGGAGCAAGACGGAGCCTGACCATTGGCTGGAGAGCGTCTCCGAGTGGATAGTCTTCCCGTTCGAGCTGGGCGAGGTAAGCAGACAGAGAGCAGAGATGGAACGACAGGAGAAGGCGAGCTAGTAGCCGTCGGGCTAGGCTGTCGATCCAGGCATGTCCAGGACCGAGAAGAGTATCCTATAGGTCAGTCCCCAGATTGTGTAGCCCGACACCGCGATGGCCGGGAATTCGACCTTCCTTCCTTCTGCCTCCATCGAGCGAATCGTGTTCGCACCGGAGTCAAGCAGCCTGTCCAAGGCTATCCACTTGTAGGAGGCGACCTCCTCGTTGGGCCTCACGCTCGCCTCTCCATTCAGGAAGAAGACGCACGGGACCACTGTAATCGCCCCGGTATGGGTGACCGCCGGCTCGGCGTAGCCAAGAAACATCGCATCCCTGCCCAAGTCAATCCCCACCTCTTCCGCGGTCTCCCTGGTCGCGGTTCCCTTGGCGCCCACGTCGCCTGGTTGAGCCTTTCCTCCTGGGAAGGCTATCTGTCCTGACCACGGGTCTCCCGCTTGTTTCGCCCTCTCGATGAACAGAACCCTAGGCGTCGTCTTGCCTACTAGGATCATAGACACCGCCGCAAGACGCAGGCCTTGGACCCTTGGTTCGGCGTTGACAAGTTTGCGCGCTACTTCTTCGACGACTTTGGCGTTCAACTGGAAGTTACTTTCATGGCCGTTCAGTTTCAATGTTAGTCATTCGATCAACTAGGAGCGACTACGTCAAAGTGAAGCAGGACCAGAGCTCCCCATGCGTCTCCACCCACGATGGTGTACGCCCCGGAGCACGAGGTCGCAGTGTCGCACTCGACGGTGTTACCCTGCATCTCTTCGGTGACTGTGGTCGCATGCGTGTTGGAGGCTCCTGCGAGATACCCCGCTACTCCGCTTATGATGAGCATTGCGAGAGTGAGGGAAGCGACGGCTGCGTTCTTCATACGCACTTAGACGAAAGCCAGTCAAGATTTACGCTTATGTTCCGGGAGAAGTCGGACCGTTCTCGGGCGGGTTCGGTCCTGCGGAATAACGGTAGCCCAGTACATTATCTTAAATACGTATCAAGAATTTTCGCGGAATTGTCATCATGACAGTGGAAGCTAGCAGCCAGGAAACGATAGTAAAGCTGACCGAAGAGAACTTCGACAGAATCGGCTCAAGTTCGAAGTTGATGCTCGTCGACTTCTGGGCCTCTTGGTGTGGGCCTTGCACGACGATGGAGCCTGTCATCGAGCGCTTGGCCTCGAAGTACTCCGACCGAGTCAGGTTCGGCAAGGTGAACGTCGACGAAGAAATCAACATCTCCTCTCGCTATCAGGTCTTCTCCATCCCTACCTTCATGCTCTTCAAGAACGGCCAACCCCTCGAAGCGACGATTGGAGCCGTCCCCGAGGCGTCACTGGAGAGGATGATCAGCAACGCCATCGACAACGACCCATCGGGCCTCTAGGTCACCCTCGTCCCGTCGGTGAGAAACATGTCGGCGCCCTCGAGGCTCACCGACCTGGAGGAGAGAACCGGCCCGAATTCGAACGACCTGCTCCTGTTGATTGGCTGGCCGCCGACCAGTCTGTTGAAGGGGGGCATCACGGTCAGCTTTCCCTTGCCTCTCACGGCTGACGTGTAACCTGCGCCTTCCAAGAGCTCCCCGACGTCGTACGCCGTCTTGACCCATACCAGCTCCCTGGTCCTCCCCCCGATTGCGTCTTTCATCTCATAGGTGAAGTGGGAGTGCCCGATGACGAGGTTCCTGCACTCGATGGCCTCCTGCGACGGCCACGCGTGGCCGTGGGCGACGCCGATGCGGGCAGCCCCCCTCCCGATCACGGTGCCCTGGGGGCCGTAGAGGACGACCCTCGCCGGCAAGACTGACTTGATGTTGCCGTCGTGGTTGCCCGGCACGACCTGCACAGACTCGAAGAGGTCGAGCATCGTGTCGAAGAACCAGGGCACCACGCCCCACTCGATGTCTTCCACCTTTCCCACGGCGTGCTTGACGTCTCCCAAGATCATGATCCTGCTCGTGCCGCACCTCTCTGACAGGTCCCTGATCCTTTCCACCATCTTGACCGAATAGGCAGGCAGCCTGAATCCCTTCTTCGCCATCTCCTTTTCGAGCCCGAGATGCAGGTCAGAGATCAGCAGGGTCGAGACGCCGCCGTCGATGTGAACGATCGCCGCCTCTCCCGCGACTATCCGGATCATGCGGGAGACTCCAGGCAGAACGTCTTATCCCTTCATGGGCCCTGAAGCGCGTTCCAGGCTACGCTATCAGAGGAAAGACCTGGCTGCCGACGAACGTCTTGAACTCCGGGAGCTCCATCTTGCTGAAACCTGTCACTATGCAGTTCCTGGTCAGGCCTATGACGTACCCGTACGCCTTGCTCGTGAAGACGATGTACCAGAGCTTCCCGTGGGTCAAATAGTCCGCATACAGTCCCGTGTTGCCGAGCTCGGCCCCGTAGAGAGACAGCTTGCTGATGTTCGGCAGGTCGACATCCGAGTAGAAGATGACCTTCGTGTCCTGGAAGTTTGCTTCATGGAACTTCCTCAGGGTCTCGGGCTCTATCCTCGCCTCCACTACCTGCCCCAGGCTCATGAACACCGCCTTGCTCATCTCGTTGGCCGCATTGTTCGCCCTCGTCTTCTTGTCGTAGACCGTCAAGAACAGCCTGTCCTTGTATACGTTGAACGAGAACGGCGCCTCGTAGGTCCTCGGCACGGGCACGGCCCTGTCCCTGTGCCTCACGACAGACACGGCGTCGAACGAGAAGTTTCCTTCAAGCGCGGACTTCGCCGCCGTCAGGTCGCTGACCTCGGTGACAAGCTTGAACTCCTGCTCCTCGACGCTCGTTTCGGTCTCGACGCGGAAGGCCTTCAGCTTCTCGGCGAGCGTGTCCATGTCGTAGCTCTCCCTGACGAGGAATATCTTACACGCTAGGACCAACGCTTCCTGACCCCCCGCCCAGTCGCTTAAGAATCAATTTCCCCAGAACTGCCTCGTAGTCACGAACCTGATCTTCGCTTCCAGCAGGTCGCTGTAGAACGCCTGCTCGTCGTCGTGCATCTCCGCGAGTATCCTTGACGCCGTCTGGGGGCCTATCCCGTAGACGCTGAGAGCCACCACCGCCTTCTTGCCGTATGACAGGACGAGGTCTGCCGACCTCCTCGCCTTCGACAGCTCGGCTCTCTCCTCCTCGCTCGGCTGCGAGCCGCCCCTCCTCTTTGCAAGGACGTCCTCCAGCTTCTCGGTCCCCCAGTAGCACGGCGTCATGAGCCCGGATCCGCACGACGCGCACTTGGGCTCCTCGGGCAGCTCCCCGACCGTCGTAAGGCCCTGCGCAGAGCCGCACTTCATGCAGAGCATCGCGACGTCCGTCCCGAAGATGCTCGCCTTCATCCTCTGGTATGACGACTTGCCCAGCGAGTCCGGCGCGACCGCCTCAGGCACCTCGAGGTACCGATACAGGAGCCCGTACGCTATTGGCGTCGGCCTGTCCCCTGCCTGGAAGGTCTCTACCGCCACGTCGCCCTTGGCGACCGCCACGAGGACTTGCCCGCTCGTCTGCATGTCTATCAGGTCCCTTCCCGTCTCCTGCAGCGCCTCGTCGAAGATCGGCGTCTTCTCAAACCTGGTAGGCAGAGAGCAGAGGTTGGGGTGCGCTATCAGCTTCCCCCGCTTCAGGGCGCCGAACCTCTCCGCGACGAACTTGACCCTCGCCGGGAATGGGAAGTTGCGCTGCGCGGCGACCGCGTATGTCCGCTCGAGCTCCTCTGGCGACAGCCCCATCAGCTCCTTCGCTATCGCCTTCAGGTCCAGCTCCTCCGTGTCGGTCGTAAGCTCCATCAAGAGCCGGTAGCCGTCGAGCCACCACACCCTGACGAGCCCTCTCCTCGAGAGGATCTCTTCGAAGACGTACGCGAAGGTCCTGTTGACAGACTCGCCGAAGCACATGTGCACGATGAGATACTTCCCGAACCCCTCGAAGAGGACGAGCCTGTCCGTCGGCACGGGCGCGCCCATCTTCTTGTGCTCCGCGATTTCGTCCGCGACGATCGCCCTGGCCGGAGGGTCGGCGTGCAGCGTCTGGAGTACCTCTTGGACTGCGTCATCCCCTCGGTCCAGGGCCTCGGATACCGCCCTCCTCAGCCTTCCCGTCTCCGTGGCAAGCCCGAACGGGACCGGGAGCATCTCCCCATCCCACCCTGGGAGGGCTGCAAGAGGGTCCTCGACAGGCGTCACGTAGATCTTCCTGTCCTCCGCGATCTGCTCGATCTGCCAGATCCTGCCTTTGCATATGAAGTGAACCCCCACCTTCGCCCGGAGGAGGACGAACTCCTCGCCCAGGATCCCGACGGTCTGGTTGGTCGACACGTCCACCACGAGGTACCTGGTCTCGTCGGGTATCATCGACAGGTTCTCGTAGTAGTAGTCCCGGGTGAGGCTCGTCCTGTAGAGGGACGTCTGGTCGAATCTGATCTTCCTCAGCTCCGCGAGATACGAGACCGTCCTGAGGAAGCTCTCCTCGCTCAGACCGCGGTAAGGCGCGGCTTGTCTGATTTCGCTCAGGACTGCTTTCGCGGTCATCGTCTCGAAGTCCATCAGGTAGCCGGCCACCTGGTGCGCCAGCACGTCGAGCGAATTGGAATAGGGCCTGGTCGGCTCTATCCTTCCCTGAGACGCGCACGCGGCGCTGGCGGAAGACTCGAGGACGTCGTCAGCCGAGACTGCCACCAGTACGCCCTTCGAGACCTTGCCCAGGCTGTGGCCGCTGCGGCCTACCCGCTGGACGAGCCCTGTCACCTGCCTCGGAGACATGTACTGGACGACCAGGTCTACCTGGCCTATGTCTATGCCAAGCTCGAGGGTGCTCGTGCATACCAGCGCCCTGAGGCGGCCCTCCTTGAACGCCTGCTCGACCCTTTCCCTCTCCTCCCTGGGAAGCGAGCCGTGGTGGACCCCGACGTCACTCCTCAGCCTCGCCATCTTCTCCCCCAGCATCTCGGCCACCGTTCTGCTGTTCACGAAGATCAACGTCGAAGCGTGCGTCTCGATCAGGTCGTTCAGCCTTGAGAGGCGGGCAGCGAGGTCCGGGGCCGAATACGTGTCGCGCGCCGCGGTCCTGTTCGAGGGGTCGGGCACCGGATACTCGATGGCATACGCGAATTCCTTCGGAGCCTCAGCCTTGACGATCACCCTCCGCCTCGACCCGAAGATGAAGTCCGCCGCCGCTTCAGGGGTCCCGACCGTGGCGGACAGAGCGACGAGCTGAAACCCTGGCGCCACCTTCCTCAACCTGTTCAGTCCAACGGAAAGTTGGACGCCCCTCTTGCTTTCGACGAGGTTGTGGAGCTCATCTACAACGACCGCCTTGAGGTGGGAGAGGTTCTCCCTCATCCTACGGCCCGGGAGGACCGCCTGCAGCGTTTCGGGAGTCGTTACAAGCACGTCAGGGGGATGCGAGGACTGCTTTGCCCTCTGGCTCTGGGGAGTGTCTCCGTGCCTGATGTCGACAGTGAGCCCCAGCTTCCCGCACCACATCTGCAGGCGCTTCAGCATGTCCCTGTTCAGGGCCCTCATCGGGGTGATGTACAGGAGAGAGACGCCCTCTCCCGTCCCTTCAGACACCAGCCTGCTGAGGAGTGGGAGCATCGCCGCCTCGGTCTTGCCCGAACCGGTCGGGGCCACTATGAGCGCGTCGTCGCCCCTCGATATCAGCGGCCAGGCCTTCTCCTGGGGAGGGGTGGGCCGCGCCAGCCCCGCCTCCTCGCAGAGCTGCCTGACGGCTGGGGCCAGCGTCTCGAACGAGCTTCCTCCGGACAAACCCAGGCGAAGCCCGCTTCCATCGATTTAAGGTCTGAGCGAGGGAGTGGAGTGAAAGTATCTGACGGAAAGTCAGACAAACCGCGCAATGTCTAAATGCGCCCGGCCGACCTTCGGGCCGGATCTTGTCGAAGCACATCGAGGACGTCTCAAAGGAGAGGCCCTCCCACCTCACGACCGTCAAGGAGATAATCCTCGAGAACTTCATGAGCTATGAGTACGCAAGGATACCTCTAAGGGGCG
>JASHVT010000019.1 GCA_030039515.1 Nitrososphaerales archaeon | reverse complement strand
CATCGAAGCTGACGCTCCAGAGCCCAAACGCGCAGAGCTATGGAGAATTTGGCTACTCCGTTGCGATGAGCGGCGACATCGCTGTGGTAGGCGCGCCTGGAGAGACATCTGGAGGGGTCGCTCAGGGTGGGAGGGCGTACATCTTCAACGTGACGACCGGGCTGTTGCTCTTCACACTCGATAAACCGAACGCGACGAGACTGCTATTCCAATTCGGTTATTCCGTTGCGGTGAGTGGGAATACGGTGGTCGTTGGAGCACCCGATGTTGCAGGGTGCTCTTCCAGCGGCGGTGCCTTCGTCTACAGCGCTGTTACCGGGGCGATGACGGAGTCACTTAACAGTAGCAACCCAGTGAGCTGCGGAGACTTCGGCGCATCTGTTTCGATAGATGGCGACAACGTGGTGGTCGGCGCGCCCGGCGAGTGGGTTTCTGTCCCCCTCTCCCCCGCCGGGAGGGTGTACGCTTTCAACGCTACGACCGGTGCGCTGACCGAGGACATCACGAGCCCTAGTGGTGCCAACTCGGCGCTGTTTGGTCAGTCTGTCGCAGTGAATGGCAGCACTGCCGTGGTCGGACAAGGTGGGGTCTTCTATTCTTACCTTAACCCAGCGTTCGCCTTCGACGTCAGCACAGGGGCCGCGACCCAGACCTTCATGACTTCTAGCAACCCATCGTTCGGGCAGTCGGTCGCCGTAGGCGCAGGCGGGAGCTTGGCTGTCCTAGGCACACCGCAGTTCTCTCTCAGTGCCGGTTTGCCGAACTCGGGCATTGCCGGTGTCTATGTCGTAGGCTCAGGGGCACTGGTCAACCCGCTTGTCAGCCCGTTCCCGCAACCTAACGGGGCATTCGGCACCTCTGTCTCCATGAACGGCAACATCGTCTGCGTTGGCGCCCCAGGCGAGAGTCAGGGAGGGGATCAAGCAGCGGGACACGTCTACTGCTTTGACCTCCTGGTCATAGTCACTTGCGGAAGGGATGTCATCAAAGTGGGGCAGGCCGTATCCTGCAGCGCACGGTTTGCCCACAACTCCAATACCGGGTCGATCAACTGGGCAATCGAGGGCCAGGGGAAGTTGAACAAGGGGACGTGCAAGCTCGTGAAGGCCACATGTTCCATAAGGTTCACCTCGACCTCAGCTGACCCGTCACTGATCATCAGCGCCAGTTACTCCGGCGACAAACATAACCCACCTTCGTTCGGTACCATTTCCCTGAACGTCACGGCTGGGACCTCCACGACAAGAATCACATGCAGTCCTAGCTCCGTCTTGGCAGGCTCCTCGAAGCAGGTCAAGTGCACCGCGAAGGTTATGGGGTACACCCCAACCGGGACCGTCACATTCTCTCAGTCCAGCACCAATGGCGGGTCCTTCACGTTCACGTCGAGCGACAACACATGCACCATATCGAAGGGGAAGTGCTTCATCACTATGAGTGGAGAGACCCCAGGGACTGTAACCATAGAGGCGTCCTACAGCGGCGACATCAACAATACTGGGAGCTCATCCAGCGCAGTCAATTTGAGAGTCACTGGCTGAGCGAAGACCGAACGAGCACCTTGTAGCGTCTAAGTCCGCTGGACGTCTAATTTGACGTGCTTGGCCGGCTTTGGAGGTCAACACCAAGAAAGTGGCTCATGTCTCGACCTGACCTGCGCATCGCCATGCAGCCCAGCCATGGCTCTGGTCATATGGACCGACGACGTGGGCAGATCATTCAAGCAACTTGCATCCGCCGGCGCCCCGGTTTGTCCAGCCGCCGCATCCCTCCGGTAGACGCAGCCGAGCTCCGTTCCTGCGTGACCCCGATGGGAACCTCGTCGAGGTAGTCGCAAGGGTCGACTGACCTTCCGGCTCTGTCTCACCAAGGCCCAAAGTCTCCTACAGTGGCGAGACGAAGCTCGCAAATCGAACACCCACATGAGCTTCTGGGGTCCATATCGGAAATCCAGGCTCGGTCTGTTTGAAGTGCGGGGGCAAACCTTATCATGTGGCGGGCTCTGAAGTGGGATGGGAGAGCATATGGGAGAGGCGACGATTGACGAAAGGGGGAGGATAGTGATCCCGAACGAGATAAGGTTGGAACTCAAGTTGAGGCCTGAGCAGAAGCTGAGAGTATCGACGAAGGGAGGGGAGCTTGTGCTTTCGCCGGAGGTCGGCCCAGACGAGTTCATATCTCAGCTGAAGGGCTGCGTACGTGGTTCAAAGATCACGCCGGAGGAACTAAAGGCGATCTGGGGTGTCGGCCATCCTCATCATTGACACAAACATTTGGGCCTATTACCTCGACAGAAACTCCGCGGAACACGAATCAGTCATTGCTGATGTCGAGAAGGCTCTCAAGTCAGAGCAGATTGCGGTCAACACAGTGATAATCATGGAGTTGGCACACTTTCTCATCAAGAACCTCGGCCCGGTGGACGGCGGCGAGAAGCTTGGAGTCTTTCTACGCTTCCCGCTAATCATATCCGACTTTGATTACAGAAACGCCCTAGACTCGGTCGAGATGCTCAAGAGGTATTCGCATCTAGGCGTGGGAGGCAGAGACGCCACCATCCTGGCGATGATGAGCGCCGCAGGCGTGGAGAGGATAATGACGCATGATGAGGCTCTGAAGAAAGTGGACTGGCTACAGGTCGTCGATCCCGTCTCAAGATAGGCCTGCAGCTCCGAGTCATGGCGTGCGAACCGCGACTGTCGCGCCGAACCACCCGCACCGGACACTGTCATCCTTTTAGACAGCCCAATGAGTACGCTAGGCTGATGCCTGACGTCAGGACATTCTTCAGACACTGCCCCAGTTGCAGTGCCAGGTTCGAGATTAGGCTCGTAAGCAAGAAGCAGGTCGAAGATGAGGAGGACGAGTCAACGGAAGAAAGGTACACGTCTTCTCCTGCCCCATATCCGGAGGTCTTGGAGACTGACAAGCCATCTGTGGTGGAAGTCGAAGGCTTCAGGTATACTTACAAGTGCAAGCGATGCGGGCACCAGTGGTCAGAGGAACGGTTCAAGTCCGTCAATGCAGTGATCGACAGGAAACAAACAGACTGACCGTGTGCCGCGTGAGGTACAGTGTCTGCGTTCTTGCCGTGGGTGCTCACGCGTTCGTTAGAGGTTCGCTTTGCTATGACGCCGACGCCTCTCTGAGGCACCCCATAATTCTGGGGATGGGGTCCTCCATGTATGCAAGCAGCCGAGCTGCCCTCTTGGAATAGTCGCTCTTGTAGCCGTCCTTCAGGAACCCCCTCGCGTAGGACAAGACTCTCGGAGCCGTCCTGGCCTTCACCAGGAGGTCCCTCGACTCGAGATAATCGTCGGCATAGAGCGAGCCCTGGAACGCGGAGATCGTAGGGACCCCCATTAGCGCCGCCTCGGCGTTCATCGTCCCGCCCATGCCCACGAACAGGTCAGTCCTCTCGAGCAGGTCGCGGCCGTTGACCACCTCGTCTGGGATTATGCATCTCGAGCCGAACCTCTTTTTGACCTCGTCAAGCTGGTATCCATATCTGCATAGGGCGACGATGTTCGTGGCGGGGAACTCCCTGATCAGTCCGGAAAGCAGCCTGTCGGTCCAATCGGCGTCAGCTCCGGCGAGGTACGGCGAGTCTATCTCCTGGACTCTCACCGTTATGGTCTTCTTGCTTTGATCGAGCCTAGGCACCGGTCCTCCGATCGACTTCCTCCTGAGCCAGACCACAGGGTCAAGGGCGTGGTAGGTTGAGACCTGGCGCTTCTCCAAGCCGAACCTTCTCCACGCGCGGAAGGGTATGATCCATGGGCACATGACGTGGTAGCTGAGCGGGATGGACAGCCTCCCCGCGACCTCTGAGTGCGGCGAGTCGTT
>JASHVT010000018.1 GCA_030039515.1 Nitrososphaerales archaeon | reverse complement strand
CGGATTGCTCACCAGCGCTTCGGCGAGGAAGATCCTCTGGAGCTCTCCCCCCGAAAGGACCCCGAGCGGCCTGTGGGCGATGTCCTCGCCTCCCACGGCCTCCAACGCGTCCTCCGCTGCTTTGCTGTCCCAGCGGGAGAACGGGTTCAGCCCCCAGCGCTTTCCTGAGACGCCGAGCCTGACAAGCTCCTGCGACTCCACGCTCGTGTCCGAGTCGATGATATGGCGCTGTGGAACATAGCCGATCCGATCGTTGCCCTTCCTCGGCTTGGAGCCCAATATCGTGAGGCTCCCGCTCAGCGGGGGTTGCAGGCCGAGGAGCATCCGGAAGAGCGTCGTCTTGCCGGCACCGTTGGGCCCGATGACGGCCACGAACTCCCCTCTGCCGAAAGAGAAGTTAGCGTTCCTCCAGACTACCTTCCCACGGTATCCCGCGGTGACGTTGTCACCAACTATCAGCCCCGCGGAACCGCCGACCGGCTCGGTCGTGGTCTTGGTAGTCATTGGTCTATTCTCTCAGGCGTCTCTGCATGTCAGTTGCCCAGCTGGACTGAATTGAGGCAGTTTTGGAGCTGAGCGACTTCGCCTCCTTGCCACTGCTGGAATGTAAGGGTCGGGGGCTGGACGGTCTCGGAGACGTCGGCGATTGGAATCTGATATTGGGTCGCGACCAGCTTTATCGTCTGTGTGATAGGCATGACCGTCTGGATGTTGTACTCCAAACACCTTATCGTCGCATTCCCGGCTGAGAGTTGATGCTCCATCGTGGCGATGTCGGCGGGCGATGGGTCGTTCCCTTCGGCGACTGCGAACATGAATCCCACGGGCGTGGCTATGTTCAGACCCGTTGCGTTGGCGAAGAACTGGACGATGCTCTCGGTCGCCTCTATGGTGACGTTGCCCGAGTACTGTCGCAGCACATCTTGGACGACTGCCGAAGAGCCTCCGCCGTATTCCGCTCTCATCGTGTCTTCCGCCCTCATGTATGACTGGTACAGCGACGCGTTCAAGGCGACATAGTTGGCGTTGAAGTAAGCTTCGCTCGATGGGTCGAGCTTCACGAGGTCACTGTACATCGCGTGGACTGTGTCGTTCACATACCATGGGCTATACCACAGGTGCGGGTTTATGTCTGCGTATGTTGCAGGGATGTTCGGAAGGCCCACTACTTGCTGGGCGTCAAGCACGACTTGGCCGGGCGTCTGGCTGGCGTTGATGAGCAGCGACGCCCAGGTATCATACTGCATCCCGTTTATTATGACGAGTCTGGCGTTGGCGATTGCTATCGCATCCGCCGGGTTCGCCTCGTACTGGTGAGGATCGGTGTTCGGGTCCGACACTATGCTCGTCACGTTGACGCGGGTCCCCCCGAGCTGCGAGACCAGGCTCCCCCAGAAGTTCTCCGCAGCGACCACCTGAATGGGTCCAGCCTGCTCGGTTGTTCCGTTAGATCCCGATGGGACGTACATGCTTGCGTATACTCCTACGACGAAGAGGGCCGCGACCACCATCACGGCGACGACTATCGTCCTAGACCTCAACTTGCTTCGGGTTCACGGCCGCCACTGGAGCGTTATTAATCTGACTGTGAATCATTATTATTCAATGCGGTAAATGAATATAAGGGGTTAATAACAATCCTGGAGGCGATGCCCATCGTCAGCTTGTCGCTTCCGGAACAGATGGTAAAGGCGATGGACGAGATACAGGAGTCGGTAGGATTCTCGGGCCGGTCGGAGCTCGTCCGAGCGGCCATACGCCTTCTCCTCGAGGATACGCACGAGAAGAGCGCGATGAAGGGAAGGATTTCGGCGGTGATAGTGGTCAGCCACGGAAAGGACGACGAAGAGCCTGTAACCAGGCTAAAGCACAGGTTCGAGGATATAGTCAAGACCCACGTTCACTGCAAGACTTCGCACGAGGACTGCGTGGAGGTCTTCGTCCTGTCGGGAGAAGGACAGCAGATCGCTAGCATGACGAAGGAGTTCCAGAAGGAGCGGAAGATCAGAAGCGTCAAGCTTCTGCAGACGTGAAGTCAGAAGATGGACCGGGGGGGACTCGAACCCCCGACCTCCCCCAGTCTGGATTTCTTTGCCAAGGGGCTGGACGGTCGTGTCCTGTATCCTACCAGACTAGACTACCGGCCCGGTTCGGTTCGCCTCCCATACTGACGTTAATAATATTGAAGGGTCAGAGGCGGGAGGCGCGGCGCCGCGTCACTGTCCCGTCGCGCTCGGACCGGTGAGCTGCGACTGGGGCAGCCTGGCAACGACCGCGGCGGTCGCGAAGAGGATGAGGCCAGCGAAGACGAATGTGGTGTAGAAGCCGGCGGCTATTGACACAAAGCCGGAAAGCAGAGCCCCTATCATCGCTGCGACGCCGACGACGGCCGAATAGACGCCAAGGGACGAGCCCATGTTCCTTCCGTGCACACTGTTGAACATCATGGTGTTGGAAGATATGTAGTAGAACGCGAATGCGACCCCGGAGGCAAGAGGGTACAGAAGAATCGCCGATGCCAGGAATGAAGGGCCACCGGCGAAAAGGAAGGCTGCGATGCCTAGGACGACGTAGCACGCGCCCCTTAGAACCAGGCCTTGGATCGACGTGGCAGCCAGCGGCCTCGCGCTGATGAACCTGCCAGCGAACTGGAAGGCCAGAGTCTGCACGAGCGTGCCCAACAGTATCACGACGAAGACTTGGTCATCTGACAGAAGATGCCTCTGCAGCGCGGGGACGAACACCGTATTGAACAGGCCGCCGGAGAAGTAGAACATTATGGTCGTGATGTAGAAGAGGGGAAGGTAGCTCGTGAGACTCGAGCGGAGGCCCCTGAACACGCGTCTGAAGTCAGACAGGCGCGGCGCGCCCAAGAAGAAGATCGGGTTGGCAAGTAGCCTGCTGAAGAAGCTCTGCTTCCTGAGGGCGACGTTCTCTTTCTCGAAGATGAACTTAGGCTCCGTTATCATGAGAGCCGCAAGGCCTGCCGAGGCGAGCCCGAAGGCGCCCAGCGGGAGGAAGAGCAGGGTCAGCTGTGCGGGCAGAGCCTCGGTCCATGCAGTTCCGAGCAGCAGCCCCGCCACCGTCCCGACTCCAGACACCATGGAGAGCTTGGCGAACGCCTCCGCCCATCTGTTCTTGGACTCCGTCTCCATGATAAGCAGGTTCAGAGGAGTCGCGGAGGCGACGGAGACGAACGAGACCACCGCATAGCGGGCCACCGTCCCGCCGGTCGTCTGGTCGAATAGAAACGAGATTACAGTGACCCCGACCAACACGTAGCTCCCA
>JASHVT010000017.1 GCA_030039515.1 Nitrososphaerales archaeon | reverse complement strand
CTCTCGAAGTCCTCCTTCCCGACCCATTCCACCTTAAGGTAGTCGACTATCTCCTCTTCGGTCATCCCGATCCTTCTCGCTTCGCCTACGGTCAGCACGTACGCTTCTATCTCGGTCGGCCTGTCGACGTAGCTGAACCTCCTGTCGTAGAGCTCCTTCCCCTCATGGTGCTGCCTGACGTGCACCAGCTCGTGGATCAGGTCGAGGTAGAAGTGCCGCTCGTCCGCCGACTTCAGATAGGGTTCGCACACGAGGATGTCGCCCGTCTCGTTGTCGACCCGCAGGTACCCAGTGCCTTGCACCAGTCGGACCGTCGTCGACTCAAGTACGGCTCTTGAGTTGCTTCCAAAGATCTTCCGCACGGCGCCCACCCTGTCGAAGCCCAGGAACAGGTCGGTGAACCTGCACGTCTCGACAGAGGGGCTCCTCTTGATCGAGACTTCCAGATCGGTTGCCCTGGCGGACTTCCGGCCCTCAGGAGATGTACGAGTCAAGACTGGCCTCTCCTGAAGATCTCTTCGCTCAGGACCCTTTCATATCCGCGTTTGAGGTAGAACTGCTCTACCCCATCGGACTCGAAGACCTGCAGGACAAGGCTGGTCCCGAGGTCAGACCTGACGGAGTGAGCGAATGCGAGGAGGCTCCCTGCGACCCCTCCGCCCCGCCTGTCCGGGACCGTGCCCAGGCAGTACAGACCTGTGCATCCCTCCTCCGTGTGCAGGGCCATCGTCCCGACGACCGCCCCCTCCTGCTCAGCTACTACCAGCTTGTCGGTCTCCTTGGCGTTCGCCCTCCTGACGCACCGGAGCACCCGCGGGAGCAACGATTCGTCGCCGTAGAACACCTTCAGATAGGTCTTGGACCACGCTTCGAGCTCCTTTCCCGACGCCTCATGGACGTCCACGGTCGAAGCGGCCTTGACTCCCAGCCTCCTCTCTTCCATCACGTGAAAGTCTCCTTCTTTCCTGTACCCCTCTGCCCTCAGCGTCCCTCTGAGTCCGGAGTAACGGTCGTCCGTCTGGACGAAAAAGGACGGCCTTGTGCCCCTCTCGGCGAATGCCGCGGCTATCTTCTCAAGGTCCTTGGGTTTCGGAGGGCTTGTAAGTAGCACCCTGTTGAAGAGCGGCTCCTCGAACTCGCTCGAGGAGAGCGCGTATGCACCTTCGGCCGGCCTGAACGCGCTCGCCCATGACGACCACCATCCCACTTCGTTAAGGACGTCCGCGGTTTCAATTGCCGTGTTCAAAGAAGTCGACCCCTAAGATTGCTGACGCGGCCCTCGCTGTCAGGACCGCTTCCGTCGCCCTGCGGTCCGAATCCTCGCCCATGCTCAACATGGCCCGGAGGTTCCTGATCGCCCTTCCCGCCGCTAGGTCGTCGTCCATCGATCTGAGAAACGCGCCCGATGCCACCCGGCTCTCCTTGCCTTGGCCTACTCTCCTGACCAGTCTCCCGACGCGCTCCCTCAATTCCAAGTGGACGGTCTGCCACTCTCTCAAGGCCTTCTCGCTGAATTCCACGTCACTGGTATGACGCATGCTAAGGAAGTAGAGCCTCATAGCGTCAGGCCCGAACTCTTTCACAGCGTCCCTTACCCACAGCGTGTTGCCCTTCGACTTCGACATCTTCTCCGACTTCTGCGTGAGGAGCCCTGAGTGGACCCAGTACCTGACCATCGGTCGGGTCCCAGTCAATGCCTCCATCTGGGCGATCTCCGCTTCGTGGTGAGGATAGACCAGCTCTCTCGCGCCTCCGTGTATGTCGTACTGTGCCCCGAAGTGCTCGTAGCTGACCGCCGTGTCCTGGATGTGCCACCCTGGAGTGCCCCGGCCCCACGGGCTGTCCCACTTCTGTTCCCCTTCGCCTCCTGCCCTCCAAAGAGAGAAGTCTGTCTGGTTCCTCTTGGCTTTGGCTATCTCGAGCGGCCGAAGCGAGAGCTGATATGGCGTCAGGTGCGAGAGACTGCCGAACGCGGGAAAGGTATCCACGCTGAAGTAGACGTTCCTGTCGACCCGGTAGGCGTTGCCGTTCACCAGCAGCCCCTTCACCTGGCGTATCACCTCGGGGACGTGTCTGGACACCCTGTCGTAGGACCGCACGGATCTGATGCGGAGAGACTCCATGTCTTCTATGAAGGCGGCGAGATACTTTTCGACGAATCCCTCGACCTCGACCCTCGCTGACCTGGCTCCTTTCACTATCCCTTCGTCGACGTCGGTTATGTTGATCACCAGGTCGACTTCGTTGTCAAAGAACGAAAGGTAGCGCGCGAGCATGTCGTAGAACAGGTAGGTCCTCGCATGTCCGACGTGAGCGTAGTCCTGGACAGTGGGTCCGCAGACAAACATCTTCACCTTCCCTGGGGTCGAGCTATGGAATGGAACCTTCCTTCGCTTCATCGTGTCGAACAACCTCAGCCCACTCTTGGAGGCAGCCGTCAGGGTGACTCGCGTGAAACCCCGGAGAATTCTATTTAGATATTGTCGAAAGCGAGGAGCAAAATAGAAATGCCCTCCGCGAGGGCAGAGGATGTCCTTGGTCTACGAGACTAGAGTAAAGTCACTCGCGGAGCTGCTCAGGAGCGTGAAGGACATGGAAGTCGACACGGGCGTCAGGGCGCTCGGGGTCTACGACGGCAGGAGGAGCCTGATCTTCATCACCAAGCACTCAGGGAGCTACGCGCTCTGGATCAGAGATAGGAACGAGAAAGGCACGGGGAGGGGGGCGTTCCTGAGCTTCCGGGACTTCGAAGGTCTCCGCGGCTTCCTTGAGAAGGCCCTCGACAGACCCCTCAGGGCGCACATGTACTGAGCGCGACCGAGTTTCCAATTTTAATACGGCGGCGGAGCGGCCTTCGCCATGACAGACAAGCTCACCTCGGACGTCGCGTCGAAGCTCCTAGACGAGTCGCTCCACGTAAAGAAGGGAGAGACCGTCACCGTCGAGACCTGGAACACCGGCCTCCCGCTCGCGATAGAAGTGGTCCAAAAGGCCCGAAGGAGAGGCTGCGCCACGATCGTGATCTTCGAGGACGAAGAATCGTACGTTGACGGGGTCAGGAACATGCCGAGGGACGTCATGGGCGTCATGGGGAAGCACGAATACTCTCTGCTCTCCGGCACGGACGCCTACGTCTTCATACCAGGGCCTCCGCTCGGCCCCTACTACAGGCGGATCAGCCGCGAAGACTACGCAAGCTCGACGAGATACAACGGCTCGTGGTACGAGGCGGCGGAGAAGGCCAAGCTCAGGGGAGTCAGGCTCAGCTTTGGTTACGTGGGCGAGGATCTGTCACACTACCTGGGGAAGGGCGTCGGCCAGGTCGCAAGGACGCAGTTGAAGGCTGTGCTCGTGGACCTCAGGCAGATCAGGTCGAAGGGCCTCGCCGTCGCGGGGAAGCTGCGCGACGGCTCCCGGGCGACCTTGAGGACAGGGCGCCATGAGCTGAAGCTCACGCTCAAGGGGAGCCCTTCACTCGAGGATGGGATGGTGGACGAGGAGGACGTGGCCAAGGGCGAGAACATGGCCTACCTGCCTCCGGGCATGGTCGCGATGGACGTGGACAACGCTTCCGCGACGGGCACGGTGTCCCTCTCTCCGTCGCTGACGCGCCTAGGCTTCGCGCCGGCTCTCGAGCTGGAGTTCGACAAGGGCAGGCTAGCGCGGTGGTCGAGCGCAAAGCCAGCTCCCATGATAACCAAGATCCTGGACTCGGTCAAGGAAAGCGACAGGGTGATTTCATTGCTGACCGTCGGCTTGAACGAAAAGATGCCGTACGGCTACGGCCAGGACAGGTTCGCAGCCGGCTCGGTGACCGTCGGAGGGTTCGGATTCGTGGGAGTGAGCAGGAGCGCCGTGCTGGAGGTCGACGGCGCGCCTGTGGTCTCGAAGGGCGAGCTCTAGGTCCCCGCGAGGCTCATCGTCGTCGCAGGCTCCCCAGGTACGAGTCGATCCTCTTCTGCAGGTCGACGTTCACCTCGGCTACGGGCCTTCCGCCGTCTATCCGCACTATGCCGTACTTCTCCTCCATCAGCCTGAACTCCTTGGCGATGCCCCTCTGATAGAGGACGAACGACTCGAAGAGGTCGTCAGACAACCCTATGTCGGCTCCTGACTCGTAGTAGTCCAGCGTCCCGTACTTCTGGAAGACCCTGTGGAAGAGCTCCACCGGAGGCACGTCCAAGTAGAACACCAGGTCAGGCTGGATCGCGAACCCGAACAGGTCGTGAGACCAGCTCCTGCTGATGCCCCTGACGCTGCTCCTCGCCATCAGCGTGTAGATGTATCGGTCGGCCAGTACGACGTATCCGGCATGCAGCGCAGGGATCACCTTGTGCTCGAGCTGGTCCGCGAAGTCTGCCGCGTAGAAGAGAGCGAGCGTCTTCTTCCCCAGAGGAAGCTTGTGCTTCGCCTCGAGTATCCCAGCCCCGATCAGCTCCGACCTCTTCAGTCCCGTCGTGATGACCGCGTGACCGTCAGCCTCGAGCTTCGTCGTGATCATGTCTACCTGCGTGCTCCTCCCCGAGCCATCAGGCCCCTCGAGGACGATCAGGCTCCCCTTCGTCTCGACCTTCTTCAGGTACGTGATGCCCTCGCCGTAGTAGTTCAACGGCCTCGGTGCGATCTCCGGCGTCAGTAGAGCGCGACCTCCTTCTGATCCAGTATGGGCACCCGGGGCTTAGCCGCAGGGATGAGCCTGCGCACCCGTTGTCTCATCATCTCTTGCTGCTTCTCTATGTCAAGGGTTCCGTCGATGACGATGAGCCCGTCCTTCTTGACCATGGATTCGTACTGGTCCACTATCCTGCTCTGGAATATCCTGTAGCTCTCGTATTCGTCGTTGCTGAGGTTGAGGTCCATCCCCGCCTCGTAGTACTTCAGCTTGGGCCTGCCTTCCAGTATCCTGGCCATCCCTACGTCGGGAGGGACGCGGAAGTAGAAGGCCGCGTCAGGGACGATGGCGAAGGAGTAGACCTTCCTCACCCATGTCGGGTTGCAGCCCCTTACGATGTCGCGAGCGAAAGCGGTGTAGATGTACCTGTCAGCCAGAACGAAGTATCCCGCCTCAAGCAGCGGTGATATGTTGCGCTCATACCTGTCCGCGAAGTCCGTTGCGTGGAGTAGGCAGAACGTAGTAGGGGTGAGCAGGGCCTTCTTCTTTCCCTTCGACGTGATCTCTTTGACCACGTCAGAGGAGTTCCACTCCGTGAAGAACACGCTGACTCCTATGCTCCTGAGCCACTTGTCGAGCAGATGGAGCTGGGTCGACTTCCCCGAGCCGTCGATCCCTTCGACCACTATGAGCCTGCCTTTGCGTCCGGTTCTTGGCATGTCAGCTCCTCGCCTTGACGGACTCGGCTCTCTTTTCCCTCTGCTGGTTCGCCATTATCGTCACAGGCCTCTTGATAGCCGCAGAGAGGGCGTCCGCGGCAGACCTCGCGAGTCCGAAGGGGAACCGGCCGCTGTCCTCGACGACGTTGATTCTGATCCCGCCGGAGTACGTCAGCCTGAGCCTCGCGGGTGAAAGGTTCAGGATCTCCATCAGCCTCATGCAGGCGCCCATCTTCCTCACCATCTTCGAGTCCTCCCTAGACATATAGTGGCCGTATTTCCACATCAGCCAGTTGGCGGTCCTCGGTCTCCGCGCCCTCACGAGCGACATGGCCATGAACAGCTGGTCCTCGTGGCTCAAGGGCAGGTCCTCGCTCATCAGGATCCAGAAGAGGGCGTCGGCGTCCGCTTCCGCGCAGTCCGCACCCCGCCCCTTTCCAGCGGCCGTCAACAGGATGCTCCCCTGACGCGCGTCGAAGACGCCCCTTCCGACGAGATGCTCGACCAGCTCTGTGCTCCCAGCCAGCCTCGACGCGACGGGCGGCGGAGCGAGCAGCTTCTCTATCTCCTCCTTTTGGGCCAGCGCATTCGGCGGTTGTTCGCCCTTCGCGAGGTACTCCGTCAGGATGCCGTCCCTCACTCCGTGAGTGCTCACCGTGACCCGCTCGAACCCGAGCTGTTCCATCAGGAGCCTGACTACGAGGGCGCCCGCGGCGATGGTCGAGGACCTGTCTTCACCAATCGCCTCGATCTTGCCCAGCTCGTCCGCCTTCATCCTGAGGAACTCCCTGCTCATCTTCTGCACCGAGTCGTATTCGATGTCGTAGTTGTGAATCTTGTTGAATGGATAGTCGTCTGCGTCCTGTTCGAACCTCGCCATCGCCCTTACAGTCCCGCCTGTGCCGACGAGCACCGTGTCCTTCTCCAGGCCGAGCTCCCGCCTGCTCGGGAGAAGCTGCAGGATCCTCTTGCTCAGTTTTCCTCTGTCTTTCCTGTTGATCTTTCCGTCCTTGTCGGCAAAGAGCGATGTGAGCTTGAGCGCTCCGAGGGGTAGTGAGAGGATGCGCTTGACCTTCGACCTCTCCGCGTACGTAATCTCGAGGCTCCCTCCCCCAAGGTCGAAGAACAAGGCCGTCGGAGCCCCTACGGACCTCGCGGACCCTAGGAACCCATACATCGCTTCTTCGTTGCCTGTCAGGACGCGCATGCTGAGGCCGGTCTCTTCCTTGATCCGTTGGAGGAACTCCTCTCTGTTCGCCGCCTCCCGCACCGGGCTGGTCCCGATCAGCAGGATGTGGTCGATCCCCTCGAGGGCGACGGTCTCCTTGCAGAGCTTGATCGCGTTGATCGCCCTTGACATGGGGTCGACTCCCAGTCGTCCTGTGTGCTCCAGGCCCTCTCCGAGCATTGCCATGAATCCCAGCTGCCCGTAGGACTTCGAGGACCCGTCAGGTTCGACCCTGTACTTCATCATCTTCATCGAGTTGTAGCCTACGTCTATGACCGCGACCTTCACGAGCAATGCGCCTCCATGCGGGTAGTCAATCCAGCTTCCTGATCTGTTTCGGCGTCAGGAGCCACCGGAGTTCGCCGCTAATCCTCGGCGTGAACCCAGGAACGGACAGCCTCGCCATCCCTCCCTTCTTCAGCACGATCCTGAGCCGATCCGCTCCCTCTGCGCCGGCGCCTATGATCTCTCCTATGGCGGTCGTGAGGTAGGGCTCGTGGCCGACAATGAGCACCGATGCGTCGGGCTTGAGGCGCGCCAGCCTCTTGTAGAGCGCTTCCCTGTTCCCCTCGGGGCTCAGTTCCTGCCACTCCTCCACCGGGGCCTTCCTCTTGAGCGCCCTCTGCACGACCATGGCTGTCTCCTTCGCCCGTTTTAGCGGACTTGTTGCGACCACGTCGAACTCGTAGCCGGACTCAGCCACCGCCTTTGCGGCCCTTTCCAACTCCTCCTTGCCGGCGACCGTGAGGGCCCTTTCTCTGTCTTTTGTTGCGGCCGGCATCCTCTTCCCCGCTTCTCCATGCCGCAATAGGAAGAGGTCCAACTATGATCTCCCAGAGTCCTCGCGCAACCGACGTTCCCTTGCAATCGGGCTGTATAAGGTGGCGCCACAATACGTACGGGGAGCAATTGATTCTATAGCGGGGAGTGACGCGCCGGACCGAGCGGGCCCAAGGCGTCCGTAGCGTAGGACGATACCTTTTGGACTGGCAGGTATGCAGGGCCGTCCCATGGCGGCCCCCAGGGTGACCTCGAGCTCGTTTGTGAAGGCGTACAAGGAAAGGTCCAGGAGCCTGGTGAAGCTCGCCAAAGGCGCGTCGTTGGAGCTCGCGCCCGAGGCCGTGCACGACCTCAGAGTGACGTCGAGGAGGCTCCAGATCATGACAAAGCTTCTCCCTAGGCGCGAGCGCTCTTCCGACCAGGTCAAGGCGTTCGACTCCGCGCTCAAGACGCTTCTGAAGGACACCTCGGCGGTCCGCGACGCAGACACTCTGGCACAGACGCTGAAGCCATACGGCAGTATGCTGTCGCCCGACTTCACGCGCTCCCTGCAACTCGAGCGCGAGAGGGAGGCCGAGAGGGCACAGGCCCAGATTCGGAGTCTCACGCTGGTCCTCGAGTCGTGGGGCAGGCTCCCTCGGGCAGAAACAAGAGGCCTGACCAGGAGGTTCAGACAGCGGGTGAAGAAGTGCGGTCGGTCATTGGACGACGTCCTTCGCATGGTGACAGAAGACGAGTCAAAGGTCGCAGAGCTCCACTCCCTGCGCAAGCAGGTCAAGAAGCTGCGTTATCTCCTCGAGCTTACGCCCGGTCGGTCCGGAGCCCTGGCCGCACTGGAGAGGTGGCAGGAAGAGCTCGGACTCGTCCACGACCTCGACGTGGCGATACAGTTCGCTGCTGACAACCTGACTCCGTTCAGGTTCGCCAAGGCCTTGGAGGCCCTTAAGCGCAGGAGGCACCTCGCGTACCTCAGGTTCTGCAGGGAGAGCAGGAAGGACGCGGCAGTTCTGCGAGGCCTGCTCGGTTGAGAGCGCGGACATCGGGGACGCTATCTAATATTGCGCCCTATAGGGAAGAAATGTCTCCCAAGGTTCTCCATCGAGTTAGCATTTAGACGCATGGGAAGCGTTGGTGGGCGCAGGTAAGTGGTCATCTTGCTGGTCAAACAAGACAAGGAAAGACGGAAGGTTCAGATCTCGGGCAAGTCGTCGTGCATGGTCGCCCTTCCCAAGAGGTGGGTCAAAGAGATGGGTCTCGAGCAGGGCTCTGAGGTCACCATCTCGAAAGTCAATTCGACCTCCCTTCTCGTGAGCGCGCAGCCGCAGCTGTCGCAGGGCCGGGGCAAGGAAGCCGCCGTGACTGTGAGTGCTGAAGACTCATCCGAGACCGTGTTCAGGAAGGTAGTCTCCCTCTACGTGCTCGGATTCAGCAGGATAGTCATAGACAGTCCGAAGGGGTTCCTCAGCTCGTCCAAGAAACTGGAGTTCAAGGACCTCGTCCGAAGACACCTGATCGGGACGGAGGGAGTCGTGGAGTCGCGGGACAGGATGACGGTCCACGTCCTCCTGGGATACTCGGAACTCAGCGTAGAGAACGCGCTGAAGAAGATGCTACTGATCATAGACTCGCTCGGCAACGACGCGGTCCAGGCAGTCGAGTCGGCCGACCCCGAGCTGGTGGAGACCACGGTCGAGCGCCAGGACGAGGTCAGGAGGTTCGGGCTCTACGTGATCAGGCAGCTCAACCTCTCGCTCAACCAGGGCGTCCTCCCTGACCTGAGTCTCGAGAACCGCGACACTCTCGGATACATACTGGTAGCGAGGATCCTGGAGAGGATAGCCTCGCACGCGAGCACGCTGGCTGCGGCCGCCAGCGAGCTGAAGTCGCTCGGGAGGCCGACGATCGCCAAGCTCACCTCGATGAGCGAAGCCGCGAGCAGTCTCGTGGACGACGCGATGCTCTCTCTGTTCAAGAGGGACCACGAAGGCGCCGACGCCGCCATCGAAAAGGCGAAGGACTTCGTCCACAAGGAGGGCGAAGTGATCAGGACGCTGAACGGGAGCGACAGCCAGACCTACTACTCGTTGCACCTTGTGATGGACTCGCAAAAACGCATGGCCGAGTACGCCAAGGAGATAGCAGAGGTCGTGCTGGACATGACCGTCGAACGGACCTTGCAGGAGCCGGAGCTGGAAATCGCTCAGGCTCTGTACGCCTAGCCTTCATCGGGCTCCTGTCCGAACATCCTGCGGCCGATGCCCCTTCTAGCCCGAAGGAGCAGCAGACCCGCTAGCCAGAGACACTCCCTCGCCGTCAAGTACCATATGCTGACGCCCCCGAAGTAGGGGAGAGTCGAAACGAAGAAGACGCCGCCGCCGACGAACCTCACGACCATCTCCAGCTTGTACTGCCCCATCATCTCGACAGGTATCAGGTGCCGCTCCTCGTCGATCAGCATGAGAGTGAAGACTCCCATGATCGTCAGCATCGCGCCTATGTCGACTCCGTAAAGCGAAGACGCCGCGCCCTGCAGCGAGATGGACGCGGGCGAGGAGGAGTTGCTGGACGTGAGTATGTTGAAGAGAAACGGCTCCAGAATCACGGTGAAGAGGAGCATGCTGTTCAGTGTCGTGACTCTCCGGGTCTCGACGGGGAGCGCAGACATTATCCGCGTGTACCCCATCCATACCGAGATCAGCACGAGGAAGGTGAAGCCGAACGAGGCTATGTCGACATAGAGCCCGGACACCGTCTTTGGCGGGTTGCTTACGAGGGCTATCGCGCCTATGGAGAGCGCCAACCCGAAGACGAGGTCAGAGAGCGACTCAATCCGAGGCCTAGGCTTGGCCGGCTGAGCTTCGTCCAATCGCGAGGGCTGCCTCGCCCGGCTTCATTATAACGATACGATAGGTCTGCTCGCTCTGTAGCGACCCTCTCACTGGGAGGAGGGCGACCGGCTTCGGGGCCCGATGCAGCATCTGCGCAAGTCCCCCCCAAACCGATATGTAACGCGCTCCTGGAGCGGACGCGTGCCCGACGGGGTTCAGATCACAAAGGAGCTCAGCATCGAGGAGTTCCTTTCGCAGACATACGAGTTCTTCAAACGGGACTTCATGAAGTACTTCACCGTCTATGTCGTCGTGGAGGCGATAATAGGAGTCGTGGCCACCATCGCTACAGCTTCCATAGGCATCACGAAGCTCCCCCCATCTCCGACCGCTTCGCAGGTTCTTTCCGCGGATCTTTCAGCGATAGCCAAGCAGGAACTTGTTACAGGACTGCTGGCGTTAATCCTCGGGACGATCGCGGTCGGGACGACGATCAAGATGGCCTCCGAAGCGATAGAAGGCAGGCAGACTGACCTCCAAGCGGGCGTCAGATTCACAACGTCGAAGATACTCCGGATCTGGGTCCTCGGCCTCCTCGTCGGCGTCATCGTGCTTCTGGGACTCATCGCATTGATAGTCCCTGGGATCATCCTAGCCATCATGCTCTGCCTCGCCATCCCGGTCCTATTGATAGAAGGCAAAGGCATCACAGAGAGCATGACAAGGAGCCGCAAGCTTGTCGGAGGGAGATGGCTCAAGACCTTCGCGTTCTTCTTCGTCCTCGGAGTCATAGTCGCTGTCATAGGCATAATAGGCTCGCTCATAGGAGACCTCTTCGGCCCCGGAAGGACCATCGCGACGGACCTGATTTCGGCCCTCTACTCCCCGATAGTCCCCGTCGGGCTTACGGTCTACTACTACTCCAACGTCGCGCGGCTCACGCCGCCGGCCCAGCCTCAGCAAGCGTGGACCCAGCCTTCCACTGCGGCGCCGGGCATGAAGTTCTGCCCCAGCTGCGGCAACCAACTCGGCGCCGGCGCGATGTTCTGCTCGAAGTGCGGCGCCAGGCAGCCGAGCTAGGCGCATCCTCCAACCGCACGCCTCAGAAGGCTCCTGTGGCGGCGCGCCTCATCGGCACATCCGCAGAGCACGCAGGCGAGCAGATGTCGCCTTTATAGACGAAGCGGGGGAAACCTGGAGGCTGAGATGGCGAGCTACAAGCAACGAGTCAAGCCGAGCGAGTTCAAAGGGCACAACCACCCATACAGCGAGAAGTGCGGGCCGCACTGTCCGAGGAACGAGCACTACAAGGGACCTGTGCGCAAGCCCTCCTTCCTCTCAAGGCGGAAGCAGTAGAGCCGGGCGAGCGACAAGGTGCCTCAAGAGCCGATAAAGTACACAGTCTCGATGGCCAGGGCCAACGCTCACTACTTCGATGTGACGGTCGAATTCCCGGTCCCTGAGGCAGAGCGCGGCGACGACCTAAGACTGAGGATGCCCGTCTGGACGCCCGGCCACTACGTGGTGGACGACTACGCACGCAACATCAGCGCGATGAGGGCCTACGACGCCGCGAGCGGGAAGGAGTTGCCCGTCGAGAAGATTGAGAAGAGCCTTTGGGTAGTCAGTAGCCGTGGCTCGGCCAGGGTGCGCGTCGAGTATCCTGTCTATGCATTCCTCTACACAGTCGGATCCAGCTACGTCGACACCCTGCACGCCCTGATCAACGGCGCGAGCGTCTACCTCTACGCGGAGAGGATGAAAGGCCACCCTGCCAAGGTGGTCCTCAAGCCGCCGCCTGACTGGAAGGTTGTCGCGACGGGACTGATGAAGACGTCAGAGTGGGAGTACGAAGCCCCCGACTACGACGTTCTCGTAGACTCCCCCTTCGAGGTGGGAAACCAGGAGATCCACGCCTTCCAAACCGGGGGCGCGAAGTACGAGGTGTCGATCTACGGAAGGGCGCCGGTCGACCACGCGAAGTTCGTCTCCGACCTTCAGAGGGTGGTCGAGAGCACGACCCAGGTGTTCGGCTCGGTGCCGTACGAGAGGTACGTCTTCATCGTCAACTTCACCGACACCATGGGAGGAGGGCTGGAGCACCTCAACAGCACGATGTGCTTCCTCCCAAGGCTCAGGATGATGCCACACGAGGAGTACGACTCCTCCATGGGGCTGTTTTCTCACGAATTCTTCCACGCCTGGAACGTCAAGAGGCTCAGGCCGGCGGGGCTGGGGCCGTTCGACTACACGTCGGAGGTGTACACGAAATCGCTCTGGATAGCAGAGGGCATCACCAGCTATTACGACGACCTCATACTCAGGAGGACAGGTATCTACACCGTCGAGGAATATCTAGACGCGCTCGTGGGCAGCATCAACCTCATGAAGTCGCTCCCGGGCAGCAGGGTGCAGAGCGCGGAGCAGTCGAGCTTCGACACTTGGACGAAGTACTACAGGCCGGACGAGAACTCAGCAAACGTCACCTCTTCCTACTACACGCAGGGCACAGTCATTGGATGGATGGTGGACATGACGATCCGGAGGTCCTCCCACGGAGAGAAGAGTCTCGACGACGCGATGAGAAGGATGTATGCCGAGTTCTATCAGAAGCAGAACAGGGGATACACGGACGAGGAGTTCGAGAGGGCGTGCACCGAGCTTGGAGGGCCTGCAGTAAGAGAACTGTTCGATTCAAGGGTGAGGGCCGCGGCTGACGTCGACTACGGCCGGTACCTGGGATACGCGGGCCTATCGCTCGTGAGGAAGGACGAACGGGCTTCCGAGAAAGGATACCTCGGGGTCAAGCTCAAGTCCGAAGCAGGCAAGACGACGGTCTCGACGGTACTGGCGGGTTCTCCCGCCGAAACAATGGGACTTTCAGCAGGCGACGAAATCCTCGGCGTCGACGGGTTCAGGATGTCGCAGGACAAGGTGTCCTTCACCGTGGAGACAGCGCAGGCCGGAAAGCAGTTGAAGTTCACCGTCGCTAGGAACGGGAGGCTGATGGAGATCGGCGGGCCGGTCGGAAAGAGACCAGCTTTTGAGTACAGGATTCAGGCTCTGACAGGCGCCGCTGACGACCAGAAGGCGCTGTTCCGAGGCTGGATGCTGTCTGACTGGAGGGCTGAGCTAAAGTATCCGGAATATCCGAAGTCCCCTGACAGAAGGCCCACGTTCGACTACGTCTGACATGCCGAAGGCCCTGCAAGAGCCCGGGAACCACTTGGGTGAGTGAGACTCCGGCAAAGTTAATCACGCCCCTCCCGTCTAGCATAGTCATGGTTGCCCTAGACGAACATGCAAAGAAGCTAATCGACGGGAAGAACTTCGCCAGCGTGGCCACGACTATGCCAGACGGTTCTCCTCAGGTCGCCCCCGTGTGGATAGAACGAGAGGATGATGTGATCGTAATCAACGCCACCACCTCGAGGCAGCGCTACAGGAACCTCAAGCGCGACCCCAGAGTGGCGGTCAGCATCTACGACCAAGCGAACCCCTACTCAAGGGCGATCATATTCGGAAAGGCAGTCGAAATCACGAAGAAGGGCGCGGAGGATCACATCGACAAGCTCTCGGTGAAGTACACCGGACAGAAGTACTCGTACCATAGGACAGACGATCCGAGAGTGATCATCCGGATAACGCCGGAGCGGGTCGTCCAGTAGGAAGTAAGTCTCATAGGCTCCGCGTCGTTCGTCGCGGCTAGGGGAATATCCTCTCGCCTGTGTCCGCGTCGTTGAGGAAGATGGCCCTGTACGGACATGACTGCGCGGCCTTGAAGATGACCTCTGAAGCGGTGCTGACGTCGTCGAGCTTCTCGAGGGGCGCGGGATCGAACCTGGACTTCTTCTTGCTCCAGTCAAGGCGGAAGACCTTCGGTGCGAGCTCCACGCAGCTGGAGGCTCCCATGCAGAGGTCATGGTCGACGCCGACCTCCACCCTCCTGCCTTCGACGACGAGCCCGGTCCACCATCCACTCCGTTGAAGCTCCAGCCTCCACCAGAAGACCATGACGGCCGAGACTAGGACTGCGACGCCGAAGCCGGCCCAGAGCAAACCGGGAGGAAAGAGTCCCAACAGCGCTCCTCCGCGCACACGGCCGTCGGGCGCAAAAAGCGTTTCCCGGCTAGAGGTCAATGGGGTTCGCGAGCGCTTCCAGGAAATACTCCGGGAACAATTCCCTGTGCCTACCAAGGAACGACGTGAAGTTCGAGTCCAGAACGTACGTCACGGCGTGGTCGGTCTCACTCCTTACGCTCCTCCCGTACGTCTGGACAAGTCTGAGCGCCGTCTGCCAGTCGTACCACTCCGGGTCTCTCTCGAGCTTCACTCTGGTCCTCCTTTCCGAAAGGTCGGGGTACGGGACCTTGACGAGGATCTGAAACCTCGAGAGGTCGTCCTTCAGGTCGACGCCCTGGTAGAGGCTGGGAGATATCAGGACCGACTCGTCGGTGGTCCGATGGGACCTGAGAAGGTCTGCCCGCGACGAGACGTTCTCGGTGCTCGAGAGCCTCGCCCTGCTGGCGTCCGAGACGTGGTCCATGATGTACCTCGCCTGCGCGTACGAAGTGGTGTGGACGATTCCTTTCTCGCCAGAGTGACGCATCATTATCCCGTCCACGACCTCGGTCAGGCGACCGAGCGACGCGTCCATCGTCGACTTGTTCAGGTGGACCGCGTTGAGCGCGTAGATCGGCCTGTTCTCCACCGGGAACGACGAGTCGCTCACCCTGATGAACGTGGCTTCGCTTTCTGGGATCCCCAGGGACCTGCAGAAGACTTCACTCGATGACACCGTCGCAGACATGAGGAGGACGGTGTCCGCCGCTTCGAACAGCCTCGCCGTGTAGGCCCCCACCTCCAGGGGCTTGAAGACGACTTCCTCGACTGCAACCATGCCGTCCATTTCCCCGCCGCTGGCGGACCTTCTCACACTGTCCACGATCCAATTGGCAGGGTTTTCCTTCAGGTCGTTCAGGAACGACTCCAGCGAGTCGAGCGAGTTCCGGCAAGAGGCCACGCGGTCCTGGCTGTCTTCGCCGTCGATGCTATCGTCTACGAATTCCTCAAGCATCCGTTCAGCCTTCTCCAGGGTGCCAATCCAGGCAGTCGCGTCCTCAATGCCCATGTCGGGGATCAGGACGTCGCTTCCCAGGCGAGCGTATGCATCGAGCGTGGACTTCCTCAGAGTGAACGCGCCGAACCCCACCATCTGTCTCTCCAGGTCGTGCGCCTCGTCACAGACGAGGACCTTCCTCTTGCTGACGTCTTCAGTATGGCTCAGCTCAGCCAAGAAGAAGGGATAGTTGGCGACGAATACATCATCCCTGAACGCGTCGCACTTCTGCTCGTAGTACGGGCAGAGCCTTCCATCCTTCAGGCGCCTGCACTTCGAGTCCCTGCCGCACTCGCCCCGCTTGTGCTCGTCGTATTCCTCGAAGGTCAGATAGTGTGGGCACTCCGAAAGCTTCCAGTCGGCCTCGCACCTGCCCTTGCTGCAAGGCACCGTCCTTCCTGACGTGGTCGGCACAAGGCACGTGAAATTCGACTTGCCTGTCACTATCGGAAACCCAAAGTCCAGCGAGTATTGACTCTGGAGCTGCTTGGTGGACGTCAGGAGGTAGGCCGACCCGAGATGCCTGCAGAGCGCTGCGGCGATGGCGGACTTGCCGAAGCCGACCGGCGCCTCTAACACGACGAACCTCCTCGACGTGGACAACGTCGTTTCGACGTCCCTGAGGACCCGCTCCTGCGAGGGCCGCATGTTCGGAAAAGGAAAGCTGTCTACGAGCGACCTCCCTCTTCGGGTATCGGTGTGTGCGGAGGCGCTGCCGCAGCTCGGACACGAACTCTCCCCCTTCTTGATCCTCGATCCGCAGTTAGGACAGAAGTTCATTGGCCGGTCCTTCGCGCGAGCAGTCCCTTCGCTTTAAGCTAGAAGCGAGTTCACCACGTCTTCCGCGAGTTGACGTATTCGGTCAGCGTTCCATGTGCAAGATTGTACTGGATGGCCACGAGTCTGACGGCGGTCTCGTTGTCGCGCATGACCTCCCTGAGCCTGACAAGGAGCGGGCTGGGATTCCTGACGGTCACCCTGTTCGCTTCAGAGACGACCGACTGGTGATCGCAGATTATCCTCAGGCTTCCGAACCTCTGCTTGAGCTCCTCGATTGCGAAGAGGATGGCGTGGATTTCGGCGTCGTCGCTCTCATAGGCTTCGACCGGCTTCTCTTTGTGTTCGCCTGAACGTTCGACGTAATATCCCACGAAGGCGTTCTTCGCGAGCGCCGCGTCGTGCGCCCCTACGATCTTCGCGTCGACGTAGACTGTGACGAAGCGCTCCGAGTCTGCGCTAGGATCGGATTGCTCGGCGCCCTTTGACGCTAGCTTCCCAGCGTCCTGTCCAGGAACGCCCAAACCTTCTCCCACCCTTCGACCGCCTGCTCCTGCCTGTAGGAAGGGGTGTGGTAGTAGAAGAAGCCGTGTCCCGCGTTGGCATATCTGTGGAACTCGTACGACTTTCCAAGCCGCTTCAGCTCGGCCTCGATCTGGTCGACCTGTTCCGGGCCCGGGTTGCGGTCCTCGTTCCCGAAGAGTCCCAGGAGCGGACACGAGAGGCCCTCGGCGTAGTCGAGCGGAGACACCGGCGCGTTGGGGACGAGATCCTCCTTCTTCATCACCACCGAGCCTCCCCAGCAGTCTATCGCGGCGTCCAAGGCCTTCGTCCGGCAGGCGACCAGGAAGACGTGGCGGCCCCCTGAGCACGAGCCGAACGCTGCGACCTTTCCGTTCGAGACTGGTAGGGACTTCAGGTACGCCGCCGCTCCGGATACGTCGGCGATCACGTCGTCGTCGGCCACGCCTCCGGCCGCCCGCATCTTGGCAGTGACCTCGTCGGGGGTGCCGTGACCGAACCCGGAGTAGAGGTTGGGACAGATCGCCAGATAGCCATGGTATGCGAACTTCCTGGTGGCCTCCTTGTACCACTCGTCCCATCCTGGCCTGTGGTGAATCATGACAACCCCAGGGAATGGCCCTTTGCCTAGAGGGCGCGCGAAGTACGCGTTGGTCCTAGATCCCTTGTGGGCTTCCGTCGTCACCGTCTCTGCGATCATACCTTCATACATGTCTGTAGTGTAGGTGCGCACCCCCCAAGTTCCGAGTCCTCTCGCGTTAAGCGTTTCCAGCGCGGTTTCATTTGCGAAAATGACTCGACAGGAAGCATGCCGCCCGAAGACTCATATCCATCAGCACGGCGGATGGCCACAATGGACTCATACTCGGTACGGTACGGTTTCAGCCAGTCGTTCGAGGTGCCGGCCAAGGAGGCGTACGACTGGTGCGTCGACTACAGGCCCAACGACTGGGATATCATGGGGAAGAAGGGAAGGAGGAGGATCAGCAGGCTCAACGATGACACGTTGATCCTCACGGACACGGTCGTAGGCGACGAAGGCCCCGTGACCAAGCGGAGGCTCGTGCGGTTGAATCCGGAGCGACTAGCATGGACGAACACTCACATCGGAGGTCCGACCCTTCACTCGCAGTTCTGGTATCAGATAGCAGGTGAAGGCACAAAGTCCAGGCTTGAATTCACCGGACTTCAGATATTCTATGGGAAGCGACCCTCCACCGGCAAGATAGCGAGCATGGCGAAGAAACTAGCCGAGGATGACTCGGGCATGTGGAGGTTGCTCGCGAAGGAAATGAAAAAGGACCTGCTGAGATAAGACGCGAGGACAGCTCCGGATACGGTTGCGTTGACCAAGGTCTCGCGGTTCCAGGTCATGGCAATGCTGCAGGCCGCCCGTGCGCATACCCTCGGCCTTGACATCGAGTCCTCCTACTCCTGGGGGCTCAACAGGGCCACCTTCATAGCCGCGGCGAAGAGAGGCTTCAAGGCAGGAGGTGGAGGGACGGCGGGGGATAGTCGCGGAGGCGCCGGCCGGCCGAAGAGGACAGACGTGTACTATCTGGGCGACGACATGGCGTACAAGGACACGAAGTCGAAGACGCTTCGCTTCGTCTTCGGAGGAAAGGTCCAGACCGTCGAAGAGTTCGACAAGCGGGTGAAGTCGAGGCTTGGCAAGGCCTTCC
Organism: Nitrososphaerales archaeon; assembly: GCA_030039515.1. Lineage (GTDB taxonomy): Archaea > Thermoproteota > Nitrososphaeria > Nitrososphaerales > Gagatemarchaeaceae > UBA183. The sequence goes on along the minus strand of JASHVT010000017.1, from coordinate 658 downwards.
CTAATGCATGGAAGGAGGCGCTCGAGTACGTCGGGTCCTTCGACAAAGAGACGCTGCTCTCGGCAGAGGGCTTCTTCGGAGACGTATACAGGCCGAGGCGCGACGAACTGGCCGAGAAGTGGACCGACGCGAGCGAAGACAAAGGCGCCTGACGCTGCATGCCGGACCGGTCTGTCCGCACGCGGTTCTGGGCTGACCTGCGCAGGAGGGAACTGGAGTTCCTTGCTTCAGGCAAGGGCGAGTTCAGGCACAACACCTCCTTCGTCTCGGTCTCGTCACTGGCAGAGCAGTTCTACTGCGAGTACAAGGTCGAGAACAAGTTCAGGCTGGGAGAGATACCGACGGAGGCCAAGGAACTCGGTACAGCACTGCACGACGAGCTTGTCCCGACAGAAGAGATAGGCTCGGAGGAATTCGTCAGGCTCGTGAGCAGAAGGGAGCCCTCGTACGCCGTCCTGAGGGTCTGGGGGAACGTGGCGGGACTCCGAGTCGTGGGGATGCCCGACCACATAATCTGGGCAGACGGCAGGCCCCTGTGGCTGGTCGAGCTCAAGACCACAAGAAGCGACCCGGCGGTGCTCTGGCAAGACCAGGAGAACCAGGCGAGGATCTACGGCCTGCTGCTCGACCTGATGGGGCTGGACTGTTCGGAGCTCAG
>JASHVT010000173.1 GCA_030039515.1 Nitrososphaerales archaeon | reverse complement strand
GTTGAAATACACGAGGACGTCTGTTGGTCGACCACGACGAGATCCGAGTCGACTTCCCCGGTGAACGTGACTCGGGAAGGGCAAAGGACGACCCGAAGCTCAATGAGCGCGGAGGGCGACCTTTGAGATGGAATATCGCCGGCTGGGTAAACTCGGCCCGGTAGTCTCCGTCGTCGGGCTCGGAACAGGCCAGTTCGGGGCGCGCACATGGGGATATGGCGTCGAGTACGGCGACGCAGAAGTCAAGGAGATTGTCCACTCCGCCATCGAGCACGGCGTCACTCTGATAGACACTGCCGAGACCTACGGGAATGGCAGGTCCGAGGAGCTCATCGGCGAGGCGATAAAGGGATACAAGAGGGACGACCTCACCATCATCACCAAGGTCGCGCCGTGGAATCTCGCATACGACAGGGTCTTGCAAGCCGCTGAGAGAAGCAGAGTCCGGTTGGGGGTAGACGCCATCGACCTCTACCTGATCCACTATCCCAATCACTTCGTCCCCTTGAAGGAGACGTTCAGGGCGATGGAGCGGCTGGTCGCCCTAGGGAAGATCAGGTACATCGGCGTAAGCAATTTCGGCAGGTTCATGATAGGTAGAGCTGTGGAGAGCATGCCCCGGAGTCAAATCGTCGCCGACGAGATTGAGTACAACCTGTTGTCGAGAAGAGCTGAGGCCTTCACCATCCCATTCTGCAAGGCCAACGGCATAGGGGTCGTGGCCTTCAGTCCCTTGGCCGGGGGCATGCTCACGGGAAGGTTCAACTCCGAGAGGCTGGGACCGGCACGCGCAAGGGCCTTCAACTTCACCAACCGGCGGTCCTTCATGGAGAAGGCGAGCCCGCTCACTCGTGAGATGAAACGGGTCGCAGACTCAAAGGGGATTACGGTCTCGCAGGTGGCTCTGAGCTTTATCGCCTATCATTCTGAGGTCACTCCGATTCCATGTTCTCTTTCCGTCAGCGAGTCGGTCCAGAACTCGAGCCTTCAGCGTTCGGCGTTGAGTCCCGAAGAGTACAAGGCGCTAGACGGACTGGCAGTGAACGTCCCTCTCTCCTCCTACCTCTTCGACAACTACATGGTTCGACCGATTGCATGGATGAAGGGATGGGCTGGACAGGTCGTTCTCAACTGAACGCCTGTCTTCCGCGGTCTCCTGGCCCCACTTCTAGGCGCACGACCGACGAGACAATGATGACGAGTACGCGGTGCGGCCACCATGGCGACTGACCAGCCAGAGCGCTCCATGAGCAGGATGCTCTGGAACTGGGGATGCTGCGCGGCTGCAGTTGTCTTCCTATGGTTCTTGCTGTCGGCTGTCTCAAGAACATGGAATGAGACGTTCGCGACTCCGCTGAGGCCAGGCGCAGTCTATCAGACCACGGGGTTTGTGCTCCTGTCCCCTGGCTCGGATCAGTTGACTCTGTTCGCCAGCTCGCTGTTGATCGTTGCCCTAGCAGCTGCTAGGAGTAAGGCGCTCAGTCATGTCCGTAGAGCGGTACTTGTGCTGCCAGCAGTCGTGATCGCGGTCTACCCGCTCCATCCCGGCGTACTGCTTCCCGTCGGGGGCCTCGGTACGATAGCGGTGATCGTCTATCTTCTCTTCAACAGTCAGGAAGTCATGGGCGTGAGCCCCTCAGAGGCGCTCGCCACCTTCTCGGTTCTGCTCGGGCTCTCGACTGCCTTCGTCTTCGGAGCCTCGGCTGTGACGTGGGTAGCGAACGGAGTCGAAGGAGGGCCTCCGCTGGTCGGCTGGACATGGGACGCTAGCGCGCTGGTGCTGAGGATTCTCAACATACTCTACGCGTGGATGCCAGAGCTGGTCTTGGCGCTGCTCGTGTCTTGGTGCGTCAGGCTTCTCCTTGTCCCCCTTTCGGGTCGTATCAGATCGCGTTTCCAAACAACCTCCTCGGAGCCCGGAGGACAGGAGCGCTCCAATCTGCTCGCGTCGACCAGATTGCCGACGCTTCTGGCCTCGGTAGCCCTAGTCACATCGTTGTTCGTCGGAGCCTACCCGTACCTGCACGCAATCAATCCGAACGGCTACCTGGTTGGTTACGACGTCAGGACCCTCTACCTTCCGTTCGTCAAGCACATGCTAAGTCTGGCGCCCAGCTCTGCGGTTTATGCGGCCTTCCGGAACGACAGGACGGGTTTCTTGCTGGTGGAGTATCTTCTCTCCACGCTTCCGTGGTCCGCCGGTTCAGCCGCGAAGGTGATTCCAGCGACTCTCGCGGCGATCTTCACCGGTTGCACCTACTTCTTCGTGCGAGAGACCACTCGCGACAGCCTTGTGGCCGCTACCGCGTCACTCCTCGCGCCGTTGTCCCTTATGGCGGTGTCAGGCATCAACGGGGGTTTCGACGCGGACTGGCTTGCGATGTGCGAAGCGCTGCTCATGCTGGCGCTGCTCTTGGCCGGTCTGAATAGAGGAGACAGAAGATACGTCGCCTCGGCCATAGCCGTGTCAGCCACCTTGACGCTCACGCACCCCTGGACCTGGACCGCCATGCTCGGCGTGCTCGCCGCCTATGCGCTCCTCACCGCCGCGCAAGCCTTGCTTTCGCACGAGAGGACCGGGCTCCGGTTCGAGCTCCTCTCTGTGGGCTCCATCATCCTCGTCGACCTGGCCGTCGACGGCGCCAAGAAGCTCCTCATCGGAGTCAGCGGGGTAGCCGACGTCATATCCTCTACGTCTGGGTCCGCGTCGCTTTCAAACGTCCCGACGGTCCTCACCTCGCTTGACTCCTCGCTCAGATACTTCCTGGGAGGGGCGCTAGAAAACTGGCTGATAGTGGTGCTCGCGGTCGTCGGGGTGCTCACGCTCCCTGGCATGAAGAACAGGCTGAGCCGGCTGATGGTATCCTGGGTGGCTGTGGTCTCGGGCGGAGTCTTTGTCTACGGCTACGACCCGCACCTGGCGCCAAGCCTCCAGCCGTTCTTCCAGTCGAGGCTCATCATGCTCGCACCGATACAGGTTCTCGGCGCCATGGGGTTCGTCTCGACCCTGCGGTACCTTGCGCCCATGATGGTCGGGAAGGAGGCCAAGAACAGGCGGCTCGTCAACGCCTTCATAATTCTGGCTTACGTCACTGTCTTTGCGGCGTTGATGAGCTATACGCTGCAGAACGTGGGCGCCCTCTACACCGGCCAGTAGCGCGCGTGCTAGGTCGTCGTGGACTTCGTCGTTGTCGTCGTGGTATATCCTCCCACGACGGTCTCCACCCATATTGTGAAATAGAGGTCTTCGTGCTTCACGGTCAGGTCCCGGACCACCAGGAGGAAGGGAGGCTGGTAGACGGGAGTCCCTATCCCTGTCTGTTCCGAGGTGAAGTTGGTAATCCCAAAGATCACGCCGTTGGAGCAGTCCTGAGGGAGCGCACCGCCGCACCCGGTCTCGTTGTAGAGCAGCCTATCGGCGAAGGCTGACTTGTCGACGGAGGCGTAGAGGGCCTCCGTGAAGTTGCCCGCGTTGAGGGAGCTGTTCACGTCGATGGTGACGTTTAGCACTCCCGAACCGTTCACAGGCGACACGTAGAGGTCCTCTCCCAGGCCCTCGACTGATGCCGTGAAAGGATAGGTGTTGTTGTCCATCACCGTCACGGGGAAGGTCTTGGACTTGCCGTCTGCGAAGCCCACGGTCACGGCGTAGTAGTAGGTTCCGTTGACAACGGGCTTGTAGTGCAGGCAGCCGCCTAACGGGACCACGCACACGTTGGACATGTTGTCGAGGAACTCCTGGGACGGGCCCAGCACGAATATCTGAGTGCTAGCCTTGCCAGAGAGGGTAGGGTAGCTGTAACACCGGCCGAGTCCCGGGGTGCAGATCCCGGTGATCCCGATCGTGCTCGTCCAGGTACTCCCGACGTTCTTCACCTGGAGGCTGAGAGTGTCGTTGAACATCGTAGCAGACTCTATGTCAACTGTGTCGGGCGGTGGCCCGGTCTTTGTCGACGTAGTGGAGGTCGTGGTTGTCCTGAGCGTCTGAGACGTGAACGTGAACGGTATGTTTGGGGCCTGCGTCCCGAACAGGGCGGTGTCAAAGTATAACAGTGCGCCCAGCTCCAGGATGACTATCACCGCGACCGCTGCCACGACGACCTTCCTCGTACCGCTCCGCTTCTCGGGGATCTCTGTCATCCCAGCCCCCCAGTGGGGGCAGCCTGCATTTAGCGCTTACGAGGGCGGGCTAGGCTCGGAGTTCTGGCGGAGGCGCTCTATCGAGCCCATCTTCGCGTTCTTCAGGGACTTGGCGCCGTCCCTGACGGTCACCTTAGCCTCCCAGTCTATGGCGACGGTCTCAGGTATCTTGTACACCATGTTCCCTCCCTTGGGGATGGCGGCCTCTGTCTTCTCCTCCTTCGCTCCTGTCCAGGTTTTCAGCTCCATCCCTCCGTAGACCACCCTGCACCTCTCCACCCGCCTGT
>JASHVT010000172.1 GCA_030039515.1 Nitrososphaerales archaeon | reverse complement strand
AGCACCATCAGGGGCCTGATAGGGTTCGGGGCGATCAAGGCCGCGCCAGAGAAGGGGGTGTCGAGAGGCAGGTTCAGGGAAAGGTCCAAGAAGCTGAAGAGGGGAAGAGGCTCGGGCTCGACCGAGGGGCCCGCCCACGCGCGCTCTCCTAGGAAGGACGCGTGGGTCACCAAGGTGCGCGCTCTCAGGTGGCGCCTCAAGGTCGCGAAGGAGAGGAAGGAGATAGACAACGCCACCTACAAGAAGCTCTACGGGCAGGTCAAGGGAGGCCAGGTGAGGAACGTGAAGCACCTGCTCTCGATGATGAAGGAGGGCAAGTGATGGCCCCGTACGTCCCGCTGCTCAGAAGGCGCCGCGAAGGTACCACGGACTACAGGTCCAGGAAGAGGGTCATCTCCACCACAAAGCCCCTACTTGTGGTGAGGTTCTCCAACAGGAACGTGTCGTCCCAGTTCTTGAAGCCAACGCCCAAGGGCGACAAGGTGGTCTCCTCGGCCAACTCCAAGGAGCTGGTGAAGCTTGGATGGAGAGGGTCGTCGAAATCAACGCCCGCATGCTATCTTCTCGGCATGGTCGCGGGAAAGAAGGCCAAGGAGGCGGGCGTCACCGAGGCCGTGCTCTACACTGGGCTCATCCCATTCGTGAAAGGCGGGAGGGTGGCGGCCTTCGTGAAGGGAGTGATAGAGGCTGGCGTCGGCGTCCCTGCGCGGGAGGAGGTCTTCCCGCCCGAGGAGAGGCTGACCGGCTCGGTGACCGCGAAGTACGCGGCGGCGCTGGCGAAGGAGCAGAAAGACCAGTACGAGAGGGAGTTCTCGGGCCTCCTGAAGGCCAACTTCAGGCCCGAAGACTATCCGAAGGAGTTCGAGAAGGTGCGCACGGCCGTCCTGGGGGCGAAGTCCTAGTGTCGTCAGGTCCGCCGAGGCAGCGCCAGGAGGAGCAGGTCTGGGTGCCGAGGACGAAGCTTGGGACGCTCGTTAACGACGGGAAGGTCACGTCACTTGGCGACATCTTCAGGAGCGGGCAGCGCGTCCGGGAGGCCGAGATAGTCAGGAAGCTCCTGCCCGAGCTGCGCAACGAGGTCGTCGGGGTCAGCGTGGTCCAGAAGCAGACGGACGCCGGAGAGCTCACGAGGTTCATGGCCGTCGTCGCCGTGGGAGACGGCAACGGCTGGTTCGGCGTGGGCAAGGGCAAGGCCATGCTGACGAGGGAAGCGATAGAAAAGGCCACCACCGCGGCGCTGCTCAAGATCATCCCAGTGAAGCTCGGGTGCGGTAGCTGGGAGTGCGGGTGCGGCCGCCCCCACTCGGTCCCCTACAAGATACGGGGGAAGGCGGGAAGCGTGACCGTCGAGATCATCCCGGGTCCGAGGGCGCTCGGCTTGGTCGCAGGGCCCGCGCTCAAGAACCTCCTCCAGCTCGCGGGCGTGAAGGACGCCTGGATCCGGACGTTCGGCTCTACCAACACGATGTCGTCCTTGGCCAACGCGGCCTACGACGCCTTCAGGATGTCCCACGGCCTGAACGTATAGGTGCGAAGAAGATGGGCCTCATCCTAGTCCTGAACATCCACGGAACGATAAACTCTCCATCTGCCGCGAGGAGGGCCATGACGGAGCTGAAGGTCTCGAAGAAGTTCACCGCCTCGGTCGTCACGGACGACGCCACCACGCTCGGCATGCTGAAGCGCTGCAAGGACTACGTCGCATGGTGCCCGGTGGACTCGTCCCTGCTGGGTGAGCTCCTGGAAGCCAGGGCCACGGTGAGCTCGTCGAAGGACCTCGACGCCGGCTCGCTGAAGAAGATGGGGTACGGGGCCGCAGGGGAGCTCGCCGCGAGGATGGTCTCAGAGAACTGGCGGCTGTCATCCGTCGAAGGGATCAGGCCCTTCTTCAATCTGGCGCCTCCGAGGGGAGGGTTCAAGCGGTCGGCTCGTAGGCAGTTCACGCAGGGGGGGATACTCGGGGAGAACCCCAAGCTGGAGGAGATCGTCAGGAGGATGATCTAGGATGCCGACACGGCTGCGGAAGGGGCGGAGGTACAGGGGTATGCGGACGCACGGCTACGGCCAGATAGGGCAGCACAGGCACTCGGGCAAGCAGGGCGGGCACGGGAATGCCGGCCTGCACAAGCACAAGTGGAGCTGGCTGATACTGAACGACCCGGACCACTTCGGCAGGGACCCGTTCAGGCCGCCCGGCTACTACTCGAAGCCGACATCGTGGGTGAACGTCGGCGACCTGGACCAGCTGGCCAAAGGCGTGAAGTTCCTCGACCTCACGGGCCTGGGCGTCCAGAAGCTGCTCGGCTCGGGTAAGGTCGCAGGCGCCTACGAGGTCAAGGTCGCCTCGCTGACCAAGAAAGCTCAGGCTAAAATAGAGGCTGCGGGTGGAAAGGTAGCTACCGAGGAGTAGTTCGCCTCACTTGGCATCGATGCGTGAATTCGTCAAGAGCATAGGGACGGTGCTCCCGGAGGTCCCCAAGCCGGAGAAGAAGCTTGCGCTCAACGAGCGGTTCATCTGGACAGGACTCGCGCTGGTCGTCTACCTCGTCATGGCGACGACGCCCCTGTTCGGGCTGACGGGCTCCGCGAACTCGGAGGACGAGCTTGCCTTCCTCAGGGTCGTGTTCGCGTCGACGCAGGGCACGCTGATGGAGCTGGGCATCGGACCGATTGTCACGTCCGGCCTCATACTGCAGCTCCTCGTAGGCAGCGACATCATCAAGCTCGACATGAGCGACGGGGGGGATAGGGCGATATTCGGGTCGGCCACGAAGTTCCTGACCATCATAGTCATCGTAGGCGAGGCGCTGGCCTACATCTACGGCGGCGCGCTGGGGGCCCTGGCCACCAACCAGGAGCTCGTGATATTCGTGCAGCTCCTCCTGGCAGGGCTGATCGTCCTGCTCCTCGACGAGATGATCCAGAAGGGGTGGGGACTGGGAAGCGGCGTCAGCCTGTTCATCCTCGCCGGCGTGTGTCAGACCGTGGCTTGGTACACGTTCTCGCCGTTCCCGTTCTCGGCGACGACCGGAGCCCCCGCGGAGATCTTCGGCTTCATCCCGGCGCTCATCAGCGACTTCTTCAGCAACAACCTCAAGGAGGTGATAGTGAGGCAGTACATGTACCCGAGCCTCTTCACGTTCATACTCACAGTTGTCATGATCCTCGTCCTCATCTACATCGAGGGGATCAGGGTGGAGCTCCCTATCACGTCAATCCAGTACAGGGGCTTCCAGGGCGTGTACCCGATCAAGCTCCTTTACGTGTCCAACATACCGGTGATCCTGGTCTCCGCGCTGGGCGCGAACATAACCTTCTTCGCGAGGATCCTGTACAACCTCGGATACTCGAC
>JASHVT010000171.1 GCA_030039515.1 Nitrososphaerales archaeon | reverse complement strand
TGTGGAGGCTCCAGTACCTGTCCCCGACGTAGTGCAGGTTCTTCAGGCACACGCCCTTGGACATCACCTTCGCCTCCGCTCCCGGGACGGCGGAGGATCCCACGGCGATGGACCTCCCCTTCCCCTCCTCCTTGATGACGACGACCCTCCCGGCCTCGCCCCAGTCGTCCAGAGCCCTTATCCCTGGCCTCATGACGTCGGCCCCGTTCAGGAGAAACCTGATCGCTCCCTCGTCGACTGTCGCACTGGGGAAGAGCCCGAGCGTCGCCTGCGAGCCGAGAAACGGGATGAACGCGTCGCCCGCCTTGATGAACTCGAACCCGTCCAGGGAGGCGAACACGACCCCGTCGCCGGGCTCGGCGCAGCTCACCTGGGCAGACTTTGGAAGATTCAGCGAAAGCCCGAGCGACGACTCGATTTTTCCTATCATCTCGGCCGAGTCGTGCCGGGAGAGCACCCAGCGCTTCAACCGGGTCTCTTCCGATTATTCCTTAAATAAATCCGTTCGGCACGTCTTCATGAAGCGATTCACTTGTCCGTAGACATGGCCGTCAAGACCTTGGAGGAGAGCGTGGGCAAGGTGGTCCTGATCAAGCTCAAGGGAGGGAAGGTGATACGGGGCACGCTGCAGGGCTTCGACCAGCACATGAACCTATCCTTAGAGAGCGCCGAGGAGGTCACGACCGACGGGAAGCCCAACTCCCTCGGGACCCTGATAGTCAGGGGCGACAACATCATCATCATATCGCCTCCTCCGAGCTGAAGCCGCCTCCGCTAATCTACCTTTAATACCGAAGCGGGCCAAGCGGGCGCAGTGATGTTCGACCTCCTGACTGCCGTCGTCTCCGGCGCGGTCGGCGTGGCGGCGGGCGGGGTCGTCGTCTATTTCGTGTTCTATTCAAGGCCCAAGCCGAAGGAGGTGGTCGTAGCCGCGAGGGAGCCGGGCGGGAGGGCCGTCGTCACCACCGTCTCCTCGGCCGAGCTGGAGAAGTCGAAGCGGGAGATGCGCACGGTGATGGTCGAGAGGGACCTCCTCTCCTCCGCCCTGATGAAGCTCTACGAGGCCGAGAGCGAGGGGAAGATAACCCGGGAGGAGAGGGAGATGATATCCAAGAGGTACAGCGAACAGATCAAGGGGCTCCAGACGAGGCTCGAGGACGTCGAGCTGGTCGTCGAGGTGGCGGAGCTCGAGGGCCTGAGGAACGAGCTCATGACGCTCTTCGAGCAGAAGGTCTCGAACATCGAGGCGAGGCTGGACGCAGCCAAGCAGAAGCTGGGCGTGGTTGCCCAGCCGGAGCCTGAGGCCCCCAAGGGCGCAGCCGAGCCCAAGAGGGACAGGGTGACCGACCTCGAGAAGGCCGTGGAGAAGAGGGCCAAGCCTGAGCTCAGCGAGTCGGAGAAGAGGATCAAGCAGCTGCGCGACGAGGTCATGGACGCCGTCAGCCAGCTCGAGCAGATAGACCTGGAGAAGAAGCAACAGGAGAACTGATGGACTCCCAGAGGCAAGCCCTGAAGGGCGTCGCCAAGGACGTCTCGAAGAAGATCGGGAGCTCGGCCACGATAGGGCTGGGAAGCGGCTCGACGGTCGCCGCCCTGCTTGAAGAGCTCTCACCGCTGCTCATCGCAGGCTCGAAGAAGGTCGGGGGAGTCGCCACGTCCTCGCAGATAGAGCTCGTCGCGGCCAGGTGCGGGGTGCCGCTCGTGTCCTTTCGCGGTTCCGTGGACCTCGCCGTCGACGGCGCGGACCAGATAGACGCGGGGCTCAACCTCGTCAAGGGAGGAGGCGGCGCCCTCCTGAAGGAGAAAATCGTGATGAGCGGCGCCAAGGAGATCGCGATAGTGGCAGCGGAGAAGAAGTTCGCCAGGAGGCTCTGCGAGGACGGAGTGAGGGTTCCGATAGAGGTCGCGCCAGTGGCGAGGGAGAGCGCCAAGGTCAGGCTCTCGAAGCTTGGCGGCGTGCCTGAGGAGCGCCTGCTCCCGAAGGGCTATCCATACTTCACGGAGAACGGCAACGTGATCCTCGACACTATGTTCGAGCCCGTCGACGACCCGCGCGCGCTCGAGCAGAAGCTGAAGTCTGTCCCCGGGGTCGTGGAGGTCGGGATATTCACGTTCAAGCCGATCACGGTCTACAAGCTCAGGGACGACGGCGGCTACGAAGCCCTCACGCGCAGCGACTGAGCGCAGCCGATAGGACGGACGCCCGAAACTCGGGTAACCTTATAATGGCCCCGAGAGGAGGATTTCCTGTTCAACCATGACGAGAGATGTAGGCTACAAGTCCGCCCCGATCGACCCGAACTTCCTGTCGAAGCCGGACCAGTTCCCGGTCACAGGCGAGCACAACGGCCACAAGATCAGGGCCGCAGGCGCGTCGAGGATGGACGGCGAAGGCAAGCCCTATCCGACGGCCAACGGCATACACGGGTCGCAGGTCGCGGTGGACTGGGAGTCTTGCGTCGCAGACGGGGTCTGCATGGACGTCTGCCCGGTCTTCGTATTCGAGTGGCTCCTCAACCCTGGCCAGGCGGGCACTGGGAAGGACAAGGTCCTCGAGCAGGGAGGCGAGGAGTACAACCAGTACAGGAGCGACAAATCAGAGCCCGTGAGAGAGATGGACTGCATCTTCTGCATGGCCTGTGAAACCAGTTGCCCAACTCAGTCGATTAAAATCACCCAACCATAGAGACAGTCAACCTGCCGGACGCGAGTGGGCCTCCAAGTAGGTGGTTTCAGCGAGACTGACGAACTGCGCGACGTCTTCCTTTATCTTCGTCCTTAGCCGAAGGATTGTTCCGACAACCTCATCATACTTCGACATGCCAACTGTCTGAAGAGCAATCAGTCTTCTTTGGACCTTCTCCGGGTGGCGAGGTTCGAGTTGTCTTATGAATCCTATGATGCCATGAGCGGAGAATATCGATAACTGCCAGTACTCCTTGTTGTGGTTGAGGTGAAATCCTGTTTTGCCCCTGCCTATGGGCTTATTCATGCGGATGCTGCACCCCATCCCCATCTTCTTTGCTTGGTCTTGAATCCACTCCAGAATCAGTCTATCCTCGTTGAAGAAGTCGACGAAGGTCACAATCCCTCCCCTGGAATTGCGAGTGACCAGAATGGATCCCTCCGCGTCAAGGAAACCAGATAGGTAAGCAAGGACCCTTGACTCGGACGCAGTCAACCAGTCCCTTGCTTGAGCGAACTCTTGAAGCAGAAATGAGAAACTGTCATCCAGAATGACGCAGAGGTTCCACTCATATGTCTTGGTGTCCTTCTTGTATCGCGGATGCTGGTACACATGGCCATACGGCTCGAATTGGGTCCGGAACAGCTGCACCATAGCCGGATGCGTCGAGCTCGTCGACACCCTGACGGCTTCATTCCAGGGTCTGTATACGGTCAGGTCGCCATGCCTCAGCCCTAGCATGTACGCCTTGTCCTCGTCGCTTCCGTCGAAGGACCTCCGCTCGTATTTCCTCCTCTTCTCTTTGATGCCCTTGAGCCTCGCCTCCTCGAAGGGCCTGACAGTCACACCGAGCTGCTTGCACAGCCAAGACGAATACCCGCTCGTTTTGTTCCCGATCAACTTGGCGACGTCGTTCAGCGACATGCCTCTCTCGTTGCACAGATAGTCCAGGAACCTCCGGAGCTCCCCTTTCTTTCTCTCGTCCATGCCCCTTACGCTCAGCCCTCTCGTTCTAAGCAACTCGAGCAGTGCCTCGTGGTTCGCGGACAGCGTCACTTGCTCGACGGGCATCAGGTTGAAACTGGACCTTGGTATTTAACGGGCCATAGTCAGCCGGCGAATAAGGGCCCCAGGGGAGTCCTCTCGTCCAGCCTACGTGCGCTTAATGGAGTTTGTCGCGCCGTGGAGTCAATCCAGCAATCGTTTTATTGTCGGGCGGCGCGCGGCCCGTCGAATTGGAAGAAGACGCCGACCTCAAGCTCCTGGAGCAGAGGAAGCTGGAGGCTCAGAGGCGCAAGCTCAAGACATCGGCCCCGCAGGAGAAGAAGGAGAGGAGCGACGCGGAGGTCCTGCGGTCGATGCTGTACGACAGGGGCGAAGAGGTCCTCGACGCCGCGTACCAGATCTACCCAAAGGAGACGGGAGGCGTCGTCGGAGAGCTCGCCCGGATGATCAGGGACGGGAGGCTGACCGAGAGGATATCGGGCGGCGAGCTCATGTCGGTCTTCAGGCAGGTCGGTCTCCGGTTCAGGCTGGAGACCTCCATCAAGGTCCAGGACAAGGGGAAGTTCGTCGACATCAGCGAAAGGTTCGGGAAGGGCTCGGAGTGAGCGAAGGACACTCGATCGTGGAAAGAATCCTGAGCGAGCCGAAGGCGACGAACCCCGTACTCGTCTGCGGCCTCCCCGGGAGCGGATACGTGGGGAAGCTGGCGGCGGACCACCTGGTCTGGGCGCTCAAACTGGAGAAGGTCGCGGAGTTCCAGAGCGACGACTTCCCTCCCCAGGCGGTCGTCGACGAGAACGGCGTCGCGGGGATGCTGAAGGGCGAGATGTACTTCGCGGAGACCGGGAAAGGGAAGAGCGTCTTCGTCTTCACCGCCGACGCGCAGCCTTCCACGTCTGAAGGGGAGTACCGCCTGTCGGAGGCAGTCGTCAGGTATGCCGCGCGCGCGGGCGTCAAGAGGGTGTTCACCCTCGCTGCGTACATCACGGGCTCGTTCTCCAACTCTCCGAAGGTCTACGGCTCGGGGACGTCCAAGGCGATGCTCGACTCGCTCTCAGAGAAGGGCGTGACCCTGATGAAGGACGGGGGGATCAGCGGGATGAACGGGCTCCTGGTCGGGGTGGCGGCGCTCCGCGGGCTCGAGGGCGCTTGCCTGCTGGGAGAGACGTCCGGGTACGTAGTGGACGCGGCAGCGTCCAAGGCGGTGCTCCAGGCGCTGTCGTCGATAGTGGGCATCGAGGTAGACACGTCGAAGCTCGACGAGAAGGCCGAGGAGACGCAGAAGGTCATAAGCCAGCTCCAGGCGGTCTCTGAGCAGGCTCGCGAGAGCGCGCCTTCGGCCAGGCGCGAGGCGAGGCCCGGGTACATCGCCTAGCCCTTTATGTTCCCGACGGGCCTGAGCGCGACGACCTTCTTCGATATCCCTGCCTCGTCCATCGTGGCGACCACCTCGGAGATGTCCTTGTAGGCCATCCCTGCCTCCTCGGCCAGGCCGTCCATCGTGGCTGCCTTCACGTAGATCCCCCGCTCCATCATCTTTTGCTGGAGCTCGGCGCCCCGGACCGCCCTCTTCGCGGCCGTCCTCGACATCGTCCTTCCCGACCCGTGCGCGGTCGAGCCGAAGGTCTCCTCCATCGCCTTCTGCGTCCCGACGAGGAGGTACGACCCCGTCTCCATCGACCCCCCAATTATCACCGGCTGCCCTATGCTCCTGTAGGGCGAAGGGATGTCGGGGTGGCCCGGCCCGAAGCTCCTCGTCGCCCCCTTCCTATGGACCAGGAGGTCGGCGCTCCTGCCATCGTAGGTGTGGCGCTCGACCTTGGCTATGTTGTGGCAGACGTCGTAGATCAGGTGCATGTCCATCGACTCGGGATCTCTGTGGAAGACCCTGGAGAAGGCCTGCCTCACCTGCTGGACTATGATCTGCCTGTTGGTGAAGGCCATGTTCGCCGCGCAGACCATCGCGCCGTAGTAGTCCTTCCCTTCCTTGGAGGAGAAGGGCGCGCAGGCGAGCTCTCTGTCGCGGACCGCGAAGCCGTACCTCTTCATCGCCCCGTCGAAGACCCTCAGGTAGTCGCTGGCCACCTGGTGGCCGAAGCCGCGGCTTCCGCAGTGGACCATGACGAGCACCTGGTCGGGGTGGACGATCCCGAAGTGCCTGCCCAGCTCCGCGTCGAAGAACCGGGCGGGGTCGACGACCTGGATCTCGAGATAGTGGTTGCCCGAGCCCAGCGTCCCGAGCTGGTCGATCCCCCTGCTCCTAGCCTGCCTGCTCACCTTCGCAGGCTCCGCTCCCTTGATGAAGCCGCCCTCCTCCACGTGCGAGGGGTCGTCCTCCCACGCCTGGCCGTTCTCAGCGCACCACTTCACTCCGTAAGTCATTATCTCGTCGAACTGAGGCTCGTTCACCCGGAGGAACCCCTTGACCCCTACTCCGGCTGGAACAAGCTTGAACATAAGGTCTACGAGCTCCTTGACCTTCGGCTTGACCTCCGAATAGCGGAGGTTGGTTCTTATGAGTCGCATGCCGCAGTTCACGTCGAATCCGATACCTCCAGGCGAGATCACGCCCGTCTCAGGTTCGAATGCCGCGACGCCGCCTATGGGGAACCCGTACCCCCAGTGCGCGTCGGCCATCGCGTAGGCCTGCCTGACTATCCCGGGCAGACATGCGACGTTGGTGACCTGCTCGATGACCCCTGAGTCCATCCCCTCGAGGAGCTTCCTCGTCGCGTAGAGCTTGGCAGGGACGAGCATGCCCTGCTTGTAGGATGTCGGGATCTCCCAGGATACGTCCGTCAGCTTCCTGAAGGAGTCGATCTGAGCCATGCCACCTGGTTCTCTGCTTCGGCCCCGAGGTTTGCTCTTAAAGGGTTGCTCAGATGTCGAGCACGACGGTGGCGACCCAGTCCGGTCCGTCCCTCTTCACGCCGAACATGTGCATCGTGACCGCCTTGACGTCGTTCCTCAGGACGTGCTTCTCCCTGTCGATGGCCTCGCCCCTGACCGAGGCCTCGAGCGAGGTCCCCCCCGGCGAGACCTCGACCTCGAACTCGCAGAAGAGCAGAGAGTCGACGTCTTTGACGATGATGAGCTCAGTCAGGAAGTCGTAGAGCAGCCTGTCGAGGTCGGGCGACGCGAGGGAGATGCGCTTCGTCGTCCTCTTCTCGACCGTGCTCAGGTCGACCATTGTGTCAGACATCGCGGTCGCGCACGCTTCGAAGAGCCCCCCCACGGTGCCCGCCTTCGCCTCGAAGGCCACGTCTGCCAGGGCGACGTCAGGGAGGAACTTGTACGGCATGGGACAGGCCGGGAGGGCGAGGCTCAAAAGCTCTTAACATCTGCGGAGGTCCGGTTTACGTTGCCCGGCAGGCTCCTCGAGCTCACACTGGGAGACCCCTACGAGAACCTCGCACTGGAGGAGGCGCTCCTGCGGTGCGCGAAGGTCCCCACATTGCGCGTCTGGGAGAACCAGAAGTCCGTGGTGCTCGGCAGAGCGCAGCTGGCGGCCTTCGAGACCGACGTCGCCTACTGCGCGGAGCGCTCGATCCCCATCGTAAGACGGGCGACGGCTGGCGGGGCTGTCTACAACGGCCCGGGGAACATCAACTGGACGTTCGTATTCCCGGCGACTGACGCGCCCGTCTGGCTCGCCAGGGCCTCCGGCGCAAGGGGCGTTTTCGAGTCGTTTGCAAGGATAGTCGTGGGGGCGCTGGCGTCGTGCGGGGTGGAGGCGTCGTTCGAGGCGCCGAACAGCGTGGTCGGGCCGGGCGGGAAGATCTCGGGGATGGCGGCCTACATCTCGAGGGATGCGACGCTCTGCCACGGCACCCTCCTCGTGTCTGCGGACCTCGCCGAGGTGGAGAGGCTGACCAAGCCGAGCGAGGAGGCGCTGCGGAGGCGCTATGCCCGCAGCAGGCACGTCAGGGTCGCGAACTGCGGCGCGAAGGCGTCGGAGTTCGTCCTCCGCCTCGCCAGGGCGGCGCCAGGGTTCGAGCCAGGGGGAAGGACCGAGGAGGAGGCCCTCCTGTGCTCCGGCCTCCTAGACAGGTACAGGAGCGAAGAGTGGAACCTGGGCGACCCATTCGAGCTAGACTATCTCTAGCTCCTTCCCGGCCTTCTCGAACGCCCCGACCGCGTTGTCGAGGTCGTCCCTGGTCAGGGCGGCGTTCATGATCGTCCTGATCCTGGCCTTCCCCTGGGCGACCATGGGATAGACTATCGGCAGGGCGAATATGCCCAGCTCGAATATCCTAGAGCTCAGCCTCTTGGCCTTCCCGCTCTCACCCACCATCACGGGCGTTATGGGGGTCTCGCTCTTCCCGATGTCGAAGCCGATGTCGCGCATGGCCTTCTTGAAGTACCGCGTGTTGTCCCACAGCCTCTCGACGTGCTGCGGCTCGTGCTCCAGGACGTCCACGGCTGCGGTGCACGCCGCGACCACTGCGGGCGGGTGGGAGCCGCTCAGTAGCCACGTCCTCGACTTGTTGTAGGCGAAGTTGATCAGGTCCCTGGACCCCGAGACGTGGCCTCCGACGACGCCGAAGGCCTTGGAGAAGGTCCCCATCTCGACGTGGACCCTGTCCCTGGGCAGCTTGAAGTGAGAGACTATCCCGCGCCCGCCGGGGCCGAGGACGCCCTCCCCGTGGGCGTCGTCGACGTAGACCATGGCGCCGTGCTCGTGCGCGACGTCCGCGATCTTGTCAAGGGGAGCCATGTCCCCGTCCATCGAGAACACGCCGTCGGTTATGACGAGTATCCTACGGAAGGGAGGAGAGGCGCTTTCAGCCTCTGCGAGGACCTTCGCGAGGTCTTCGGTGTCGGCGTGCTTGTACACCTTCCTCTCGGCCGCTGAGAGCCTGACGCCGTCGATGATGCTGCCGTGGTTCAGCTCGTCGCTGATGATGAGGTCGCCCTTCCCTGCGAGCTGGGGTATCAGCCCGGCGTTCGCCGCGAACCCCGTCTGGTACACAAGGGATGCCTCGGCCTCCTTGAAGGAGGCGAGCCTCCTCTCGAGCTCGACGTGGAGGTCCATGTTCCCGGCGATGGGCCTCACCGAGCCTGAGCCCGCCCCGTGCGTCTCGACGGCCTCGATGGCGGCCGCCTTGAGCTTGGGATGGTTGCTGAGCCCGAGATAGTTGTTCGAGCAGAACATCAGGACCTTCTTTCCGTCCACGACGCACCAGGGCGTGCTGGGCCCTCCGAGGACCTTGAGCCTCCAGTCGAGCTCCTGCCTGACCAGGTCGTCGTACTCCGCCTTCAGAAATGAAGTGGGATCTCTCATGGCGGGGCGCGGCCTCGAGACACGTTAAACGCTTTTCGCCTGACCGCTCCCCGTCCTTCCCTAGGCGGCGCCGGTTCCATGCAGTCGCGTCGCGTGCGTCCGCCCTTGTCCGGGACCGGCTGCCTGGAGGCCCGGTCCGTGCGTCGGGTGGATGCGGTCGGGGCCCGGCTAGCCGTTCATGCGCTTGTCGAGCTTGGACAGCATGTCGGAGGTCATCTTGGAGAGGTCGTACTCGTGCCTCCACCCCCAGTCGCGCCTTGCGACCGAGTCGTCGATCGACTGCGGCCACGAGTCTGCGATCCTCTGCCGCGAGTCGGGCTTGTACGTGACCTTGAAGCTCGGGATGCGGCTCCTGATCTCGCCGGCTATCTCTCCTGCGGAGAAGCTGATGGCTGAGAGGTTGTAGCCTGAGTGGAGCCTGACCTCTGTCCTGGGGGCCTCCATCAGCATGACGGTCGCCCTCAGCGCGTCCGGCATGTACATCATCGGGAGGACGGTGTCCTCCCTGAGGAAGCAGCTGTAGGACCCGGTCCTCAGCGCCTCGTAGAATATCTCGACGGCATAGTCAGTGGTCCCGCCGCCCGGGGGCGCCTCGCTGCTTATGAGGCCCGGGTATCTCAGGCACCTCACGTCGAGGCCGTACTTCAGGAAGTAGTAGTTGCACAGGAGCTCGCCCGCTACCTTGGTGACCCCGTACATCGTCGTGGGATTGAGCGCCGCGTTCTGGGGCGCCATCTCCTTCGGCGCGTCGGGGCCGAAGACCCCTATCGAGCTGGGCCAGAACACCTTCGGGACGCCGTTCGTCCTGGCCACCTCGAGCACGTTCCTCAGCCCGTCCATGTTGACCTGCCAGGCGAGCTGCGGGTTGTTCTCGCCCGTGGCGGAGAGGAGCGCGGCAAGGTGGTAGATCGTGTCGACCGCGTACTCCTTCACGAGCTTGGCCAGCGCCTCCGCGCTGGAGACGTCGACGACCTCGACGGGCCCCGCCCGGAGCAGGGCGGCTCCCGCGGCCTTGTGGATTGCCGCGACGACCCTGTCGTTCCCGAAGCGCTGGCGCAGGTAGGGGACGAGCTCCGCGCCTATCTGCCCTGCGGACCCTGTCACCAGAATCCTTGAGGCCACGTCGGCGTGGCTGAGCCGTTCCGTGTTTAAACGTTCGGAGCTGGAGCGGAGATTACTTTCATGGTTATCGTCGAGACGACGCCGGACTTCGACCTCAGGTTGTCGGCTATCACAGACTTGACCGACTGGTCGTCGGATCCCTCGACGACGACGAGGAGGTCGTAGAGGCCGTAGAGCTGGTA
The DNA here is from genome assembly GCA_030039515.1 of Nitrososphaerales archaeon. Classification (GTDB taxonomy): domain Archaea; phylum Thermoproteota; class Nitrososphaeria; order Nitrososphaerales; family Gagatemarchaeaceae; genus UBA183. The sequence goes on along the minus strand of JASHVT010000171.1, from coordinate 5,562 downwards.
GACCGAGCTCACCCCGGCGGTCGCCTTCAGGGCCGACATCGTCTGCTCCTCGGAGCCGGGTGTAAGGTTCACCAGGACTATGGCTTTCTCCATCGTAGGCATGGAACAGCCGGCCTTGGTTAAAGTTTATGCAAGGGCGCCGAGCTCCGCGAGGCGCCGCACGGCTTCATCGAGGGCGAGGCGCTCCTCTCCTCCTCCGTCCATTTCCTTCAGGGTGACCGACCTCGATGCGGCCTCGCTGTCGCCCACGATGACGGTCCATGAAGCTCCCGCCTTGTGCGCGTCCTCCAGCTGCTTTGAGAGAGCCCGCTGCTGGAGCGGCGACTCGCACGCCACGCCCGCGTCGCGCAGCCGGGAGAGGACCTCGTGCGCCCACCCCTCGGCCCCGCTCCCCGCCACCGCCACGTACGCGAGCCTGGGGGCCGCTGCGGCCTTCCCTGCCATCGACATCACCATCCTCTCCATCCCTCCCGCGGCCCCCGTCGCAGAGAGGTCGGGCCTCCCGAAGATCCCCGGGAGGAGGTCGTACCTCCCTCCGCCCGCGAGCGACCCCAGGTCAGGGCGGTCCGAGTCTTGGACCTCGAAGACCACGCCAGTGTAGTAGTCGATGCCCCGCACGATGCTCATGTTGAAAGCGACCGACCGGACTCCGCGCTGCTTCAGCGCGTCCGCCAGCTTGCCGAGGCCCTCCGCCTCGACCTTCTGCTCTGCGAGCCTGCCGAGCACGTCGCCGGGAGCCCCCGAGATCGACCCAAAGTCGAACAGCCTCTTCACGTCGGAGGGGGAGAATCCTTTCTCCGCGTACTCCTTGCTGAGCTCGGAGAAGCTCTTCTTCTGGGACTTGTCGAGCGCCCTCAGCAGCTCCGCCGAGCGCTCGTCTTCCCTTACGCCGAGGACCTCGTTGACGAACCTCTGGACTGCCCCCCTGTCGCCGACCTGTATGACGAAGTTCTCGAGGTCGAGCCGCTTCAGGAGCCTGTAGGTGACCTCGATCACCTCCGCGTCCGCCTCGACGCTGGGCGGACCGAATATCTCTATGTCCCACTGCTTGAACCACCTGTACCGCGCGTGCTGCGGCTCGTCGTACCTCCAGGCGCCGGAGAGGGCGGCCAGCTTCACGGGCGGCCTGAGGTCTCTCCTAGAGCAGGCGTACCTGGTCATCCCGACGGTCAGGTCGAACCTGAGCCCCACGTCTCTCCCCCCCTTGTCCTTGAAGGCGTAGATCTCCTTGTCTATGTCTGAGCCGCTCTTGGCCCTCAGGGTCGAGAGGTGCTCGATTGGAGCGGGCTCCATGATCTTGAAGTTGAAGAGCCGCGCGACCTCCTCGAACGCGCGCTGGACCTTCGCCTGGAGCAGGTACTCCTCAGGCTCTATGTCTCTGATGCCCCGCGGCAGGGAGAGGTCCGTGCTAGCCGCCCTTCTTCTTCAGAGCCGAGAGCTGCGCCAGCATGGCCGTAAGCTGGAGCTCGGGCTGCGAGCCCTGCACCAGGCGGAAGTCGTACTCAGCGAGTATCGAGACCGCCGTCCCCATGTCCTCGACCTTCATCGAGCCCAGGGCCTCGTTCGCGAACCGCAGGAAGTCGCGCTCGGGGACGCCGTAGACCTTGGTGAGCTCGACCATCCTCGTCCGGGAGGCTTCGAACTCGCCGTCGAGCGCGAGCCTGACTATCTCCGCGACCCTCGCCTTCACCGACGCTCCCGAAGCGGACCTCACGGAGTCTCCGGTGAGCTCCCCTGAAGCGGCCGCAGCCTGCATGAGGTTGATCGCCTGTCTGAGGTCTCCCTGGGTAGCTTCGTAGATGGCGCCGAACGCGTCCCCTGAGGCCTTCAGATTCTCCTGCCTCGCTATCTCCTCCAGGTGCCCGGTCACCGAGGCCTCGTCGAGCCTCTGGAACCTGAAGATGGCGCACCTGCTCTGGAGCGGCTCGATTATCCCGGAGGAGTAGTTGCAGATCAGGACGAACCTGGTCTGGCGGGAGTTCTCCTCCATTATCCGCCTCAGGGCGGTCTGGGCGTCGGCTGTGGTCTCGTCCGCCTCGTCCAGGATGACGAGCCTGAAAGGGACGCCCGCCCTCCTGTCAGCGAACCTCGCGAACGTCTTTATGCGCTGGCGGACGGTGTCGATCCCTCTTTCGTCCGAGGCGTTGAGCGCGAGGGTGTACTCGGTCCAGTTCTCCCCGAGGATCTGACGGGCGAGGATGACGGCGGTCGTCGTCTTCCCCGAGCCTGGCGGGCCCGCGAAGAGCAGATGCGGGAGCTGGTCCTTCTTCTCGAGCATGAGCTTCAGCCTGCCCTTGATCGCCGTCTGGTCCACCAGGTCCTCGAGCCTGGCTGGCCTGTACTTCTCTACCCACATCAGCGTCTCAAGCGACAACGCCGCGTCCCTCCTCTTCCATGCGCGATCTCCGTTCCGCCCGCGTCGAACTTCGTATTTATCCCCTTCAAACGTCCGCACACAGTCGCTCTCCGCCTGGCGCGAATTTCTGGAAACCTTATTATTCGATGCGGGCCCAAACCGCGCGTTTTGTCCCAGACGTCCGGCTCGACCGCTGAAATCATCTCGAAGAGGGAGAGGGACTACCTCCTCGCGATGACGAAGGTCAAGATGAGGTCGTCGCTGGAGAACATCGAGCTCGGGGACTACACCATCGCAACCTTTCAGGAGGGCCAGGTGGTCGAGGTGCCTAGGTGGATCGGAGAGGAGCTCGTGCTGCTCAGGCTAGCCGAGCCCCAGGAGGGGCCGTTCGACGCCGAGGTGTACAGGGCCCTCAGCAAGGAGAAGATGATGGGGCCGCTCCAGCTGGCTCAGCTCCCAGGGGAGTTCTACATGAGGATGAGGCGGAGGCTTTCGATCCTCGAGGAGGAGGTCGCGGCGGGTCGGACGAAGAGGGAGGAGCTAGACAGACTGAGGACGGGCTGCTACGACCTCGTGGGGATAAGGCTGAGCAAGCTCCTTTCTCTTTCGAGCTCGTCCACTCCATCCGCGGCGCTCTCCGACAAGATAACGCCCGAGGAGGCGGCCTTCTTCGCGCTATCGCAGTCGATGTCCAAGCAGTGGAAGGACGCGCTGCTGGGAGCCGGCAGGTAATGGCCACTCTCGCGAGCGGGAAGCTCTCCGACATCCTCGAGGACTTCCTCAAGACCGTGACCGACAGGTCGGGGAACCCTGTGTACAGGGAGAAGATCTCGCAGCTCGTCTCCAGCGAGGGCAAGTCCCTCACAGTGGACTTCGGCGACCTTCTCAAGTACAACAGCGACGTGGCGAGCAAGGTCCTGCTCGACCCCGACACCTCTCTGGCGTCCTTCAAGGTCGCGGCATTCGAGACCCTCAGGAGCGAGAACGCGCTCTACGCCGACAGGATCAAGCGCGAGCTTGTGGTCAGGATAAGAGGCATCCCCGACCTCGTCCCGCTCAGGAAGGTCGACACCTCCTACCTCGACAGGATGCTCGCGGTCTCCGGGATGGTCGTGAGGACCTCGGAGCTCAGGCCGATGATGACCTCCGCCGCATGGGTCTGTCCAAGCGGGCACACGACGTCGGAGGAGCAGAACGACATGATGCTGAAGCGCCCCGCGCAGTGCGAGGTCTGCGGCGAGACGAGGAACTTCGAGCTGGACAAGAAGCACAGCAGGTTCATCGACTTCCAGATCCTCAGGGTCCAGGAGCTGCCCGAGGAGCTCCCGCCCGGCCAGCTCCCGCAGTTCTTCGACGTCAACGCGGAGGGTGACATAGTCAACATGGCGAGGCCCGGAGACAGGGTCGTCCTCAGCGGGATAGTCAGGGCGGTGCCGGACTACACGCTCGGGCAAGTCAGAATGAGGCTGTTCAGGTCGCAGATAGACTGCAACCACATCGAGGTGAAGGGGAAGGAGCAGGAGCAGATCCAGGTCACGAAGGAGGACGAGGCGGTGATCAAGAGCATCGCCAAGGGGCCGGACGCGTTCCCAAAGCTCGTCCAGTCAATCGCCCCGGTAATACTGGGACACGACGCGGAGAAGGAGGCGATACTGCTGCTGCTCGCGGGAGGAGGCGCCACCGCACTGCCTGACGGGACCAAGCTCAGGGGCGACCTGAACATTTTATTCGTGGGTGACCCTGGAACCGGGAAGTCTGAGATGCTGAAGTTCGCGTCCCAGGTGGCCACGAGGGGCTTGTACGCCTCGGGCCGGGGGACGACCGCGGCCGGGCTGTCGGCCGCCGTGATCAGGGAGAAGAACGTGCTCATGCTGGAGGCAGGAGTCGTGGTCTTGGCCGACCTCGGGATCGCCTGCATGACCGGGGACACCGAGGTCTACACCGGCCGGAGCTTGGAGAGCCTAGGGAGGATCTGGGAGGGGACCGACGGCCCGACCTATCAGACGCGGTCAGGTAGGGAGGCGAAGAAGGCATTCTTCCCGGTCAACATCTATGACAGCAACCTCAGGTCGGACATTTCTGGGGCGGCCTACGCTTTGATGAGGAAGCGATACTCAGGTGAGGTCGTCAGGCTGACCTTCGGCTCCGGACTGTCACTGAAGGTCACGCCGGAACACCTTCTGAGAAGGACGACCGAAGTGAAAAGTCTCTGGGTCCGCGCGGACGAGGTGAAAGTAGGGGACGAGCTAAAGGCACCGGTCAGAATCTTCGGTCCACCGGCCTGCCTTGACATCTCAGAGAACGAGGCATATGCAATCGGTTGCACATATGGAGACGGATGGCTCGCCCAGTCGGGCATCACGATCTCGCAGTCCAAGGTGAACGTGGACGTCGTCCGCGCCATCAACGCGAGGATGCCAGGGACCTTCACTGTATACGACAAAGGCGACAGGGTAAGGCAACTCGGGAGGTACTCGCTAGTCTCCAGGATGATGCAGCTCTATACCACTGAAAGGTCATTCGTGAAGAAGGCGCAACTGTTGCTCCGCGGGCCTTCCGTCGACAATGTGCTCATGCTCAGGAACGAGCCATTGTGGGCCTTCTTCGCGGGCGTCTTCGACACGGACGGAGACGTTAACCACTCAAAGGGCAACATCATATCCCTACGCATCTATCCGACAAAGAAGGAGCACGAACTGGAAGTCCTGCTCTACGCTCTCAGGCGGCTCGGGGTGTACGCGAGGATCTACGGGAAACGCAGCTCGATACCCGTGATTCAGATGAGCGGCGCGGACATCACGAGGTTCGCACGGGGGATAGGGCCGTTCAGCGTAAAGCTCAGAAATGAGCCGGAAGAGATAGTCATCCGGCACAAGGGAAGAAGAAGCATCGAGCGTGGCAGGGATAGGGTCGTCGCCGTCGAGAAAGTCCCATACGATGGATACGTGTACGACTTCAGCGTCGGGAAGTATCACAACTATGAGGCCTCGCTCGTCTATGTCCACAATTGTATCGACGAGTTCGAGAAGATGAAGGCAGAAGACAGGACTGCCCTTCATGAGATGATGGAGCAGCAGTCGTACCATCCGTCGAACGAGGTCATGTTCCTCGATGGGACGAAGAGTAGAATCGGCGAATTCGTCGAGTGTGCGCTCAGATCGGATCCGGGGAGTGTCGTTCAAGGGGTGGACTGCGAGATACTCGAA
>JASHVT010000170.1 GCA_030039515.1 Nitrososphaerales archaeon | reverse complement strand
AAAGTCTACGGTTTCGCCCTCTCGGGCGGAGCGAGCGATAACAATCTCACAAAGGACGAGGCGAACGGCAACACAGTTCTTGACTTCAGCGATGCCACGTCGGGTATAGGTACGGCGGGGACAGCCAACACATACTCCCTGGATGTCTGTCCCGGAGGCACAAGCGAGTCTAGCCCGAGCGGACTGTGCGCGTCAGGTTGACAGGTGGTGGCGGTGAACTCCTGGCTCCGGGCTACCGCAGGACGTTAGGCATCATAAGGTCCTCCTGCGACAGACAGCGGCGTTTCATCCTTTTATCACGGACTACCGCTCCTGGACCACGTGATGGAAGCTATGAATGTAACACCTGGGGAAGACTTCAGCTATTCCACATTTTTGGGCGTCGACATCCGTCGCGGTCGTGAAGAAGGGCGAGACCTGACATGCTGGATGCTTGGTTCAAGAACGTGTCGACACTCGAGTGAAAGCCTCCTCTGAGAGTTGGCATGCGAATCCGGAGACCCTCCCTACGGCACTGGTGATCATGTGAAGGCTGCGTTCGTAATCCCCAACGAGCCCTTCGCAAGCCAAGTCAACATGATGACAACGCTGATGAACGAAGGATGCCATGTTGTCCTGTTCTACTGGGGGCACAAGGTTCCGATTCGCGAACGTAGCGCACGCTTCTCTGCAGAAAACTTTGACCTTGGAAGTGACGGAGAGATGACCAAGCTCGCCATGTTTCCCATCTGGGCGATGTGGGTGTTCGTTCGCCTCTGCGCCTTGAGAGCCGACTTCGTGCAAGCTGAGAATCTGTTGGGCAACCTCCCAGCCTTGCCCTTTCACGTGTTGACTCGGCGAAAGCTTGTCTATCACATGACCGACTTCACGGCAGACGCGTCACCGGCGATCGCCTCGTCTCCAGCGCTCGTCGCGGAACTCGTCCGACGGTTGGAACGAAGCGTTCTGAGGTCTTCATCTGGGATGCTCCTAGTTAGCGAGGGTCAATTGGAAGCCCAGATACCCGGCTGTCGTGCCAAGCCGCATATGGTTGTGTATAACGTCCCAGTAACGGACACGGGCAGTCTGGTTCTGCGCCCGCCCACTCAAGGCGTTACGGCATTCGTTTACTCGGGGGTCCTCACGGCCCAGAGATTTGAAGGAATCTCACTGGCGGCTCGACTGGTAGAGGGCATGCCGCAATCAGAGTTGATCATAGCGGGCGCAGGCCAGTGCGGGACTCAGGTGGAGGCGCTGGCGAAGAGTTCCAAGAGGGTGAAGTATATGGGACAGATTTCCCACGAGGAAGTCCTAGAGCTTGCTGGTGCGTCCACCTGTGTTCTTGCCATGTATGACCCGAAGTTCCTAAACAACAGGATAGGCATGCCCAACAAGCTGTTCGAGTCGATGGCGCTAGGAAAGCCTATCATAGTTTCCAAGGGAACCAAAGTGGCCGAGTTTGTAGAGAGTCACAGGTGCGGATTGTCTGTGGTCTACGGAGATGAGACGGACTTGAAGGAGGCAATGATCCTAGTCGCGAATCCCACAGTGGCCAAGACGCTGGGCGAGAATGGCAGAGCCGCTTACGATGCAGACTACTCGTGGCAGTCGATCGGAAGAACGTATCTCTCCTTCCTGGGAGGACTGGGACTAACTCAACTCGGCATGAGATGAAGCCAGTCCCCGTAGGTGGGCTCTCCGCCCAATCGGGAGTCCGCAGACCGGAAGGAATATTCACCACTCAGTCCCGAGTCGATGCTCTAGTTGGCCAGAAGAGTAGCTCTTGTAACAGGAGCTTCTGGGGGCATCGGAGGGGGGCTGGCTCTCTCTCTTGGGAAGTCAGGCTATGCCGTCGCAGTGAACTATCTCTCCAACAAGGAGAGTGCGGAAAGGGTCGCCCGCGGCATAGAGCAGCAAGGAGGCCAGGCTCTTGTCGTCCAAGGTGACATCACGAAGGAAGAACAGGTTGTCAGGATGGTCGAGGTCATACTAGGATCGCTTGGAAGCTTGGACATTCTGGTGAACAATGCCGGCCTCTACAGGGACAGCACGGTCTGGAAGATGACGGAGGAAGCTTGGAAAGAGGTCATCTCTGTGAACCTGACAGGAGCGTTTCTATGCACTCGTGCATGCGTGCCTCACATGAGGGAAAGGGGCTGGGGGCGCATTGTGAACATCTCTTCAGTTGTAGGCGACATAGGAGTCTTCGGAACTTCGAACTATTCTGCTTCGAAGGCGGGACTGAACGGGCTGACCAAGACTGTCTCTAAGGAGGTCGCAAAATTTGGAATAACAGTGAACAGCCTCGCACTGGGATATTTCGAAACGGGTATGTTTCTCAGACTCTCCGAGACGACCCGTGCGAAGATCATAGAGAACATACCGCTGGGGCGACCAGGTACCTTGTCAGAAATTGCCGCGCCGCTGTTGTTCCTAGTGAGCGATCTGGCAGGTTACATCACAGGCCAGGTCATACACGTCAATGGAGGATACTACGGCTAAGCCTGCCTTTAATACCGGCTAGCGCCGGCGGGAGACTGAGAGGAGAGGGAGCCTCGCAAAAGGCGAAGAACGCGGTCGCGAGAGTCTTACCCGCAATGCCCCTCCCAGTACAGAAGGCGGTACTGAGGACCTATGGAAGCACGAGAAGGAAACTCCGCAGGACCAAAAAAAGGATAGTGGACAGAAAGGAGATCGTACTGGGACTACGAAGAATCGGCGTTCAGCCGGGTGACCTGCTCTTCGTCCACAGCTCAATGGGCAGCTTGGGGCAGGTAGTCGGAGGTCCGAACGAGGTAATCGAGGCTCTGCTCGAGGTGCTGACCCCCGAGGGGACCCTGGCGATGCCGGCGTTCTCTCAACCGTACGGAGGGATGCTTGCGACGCTTGAAAAGAATCAGGTCTTCGATCCTGAGAAGACACCATCAACGGTGGGCCTGATCCCAGAGACGTTCAGGAAGCGAGCGGGGGTCAAGAGAAGCATACACCCGACCAGCTCTGTTGCTGCTTACGGGAAACTGGCCGCCCAGATTACGGGGGGAGCCGTGAAGGGCGACTCGGATTTCGGGGAAGGCACCCCCTTGTTCGAGCTGAAGGAATATGGCGGAAAGATCCTTGGGCTCGGCGTTGACCTAGGACCTGTTTCGTTCTACCATGTAATGGAAGACGTCCTCCGCGACAAGTTCCCTGTCAAGGTCCGAGTGGACAGAGTGTTCAGCGCGAGGGTAGTCGATAAAGGGATAGGGTCAGAGATGCGAATAAGGCCTTTGAATCCAAAGGTCGCCTCTACTCGAATCGAGAAGAATTCGTGGCTCAGGATGTTGTTCACAGAGTTCCTGATAGACCGTGGAATCCTGAAGATAGGAACAGTAGGAGAAGCAAGGTCATGGCTAATGAACTCTCGTGACCTATTTGATGCGCAACTTCAGTTGTTGGACCACGGAGTGACAATCTACACCACGGAGGAAGAATACAGGGCTTCGGCTCAAGCGAATGGCCTCGTAAGTCTCGTCTCCAATTACAGGTCAGCGTATTCAGATGCACGCCACAACTATCTTGAAGAACAGGTCCGCGCGGTTGCCAAGGACTGCAGAAGCGGTGGCTTCTGGGAATCCGACTCGGGAACATGGGTCAGGGAGCTCAAGTGGAGCGGGAGCGGTTGGTCCGGCTTCGTCTCACATGACTGGAAGTATTCAGTGGAGATGCAGGAGGGCGCCACCCAATACTCACTGCTGACAGGCAGCACCTTTCTCGACAATCAGATTCGACAAGAGTTGTCCTATATCCACTCTAAACTAGAAAGCGATGGGACAATCACGGGGATCCCGGACAGGGCGTGGATCCCAGAGGAATACGAGTACGGTGCAGTCCTCTCAGCTCTCTGTTTGGGCGGTCTACGCTTTGGGTCCGAGAACTCAGAGGTCAGCAGGCGAGTCCTCGACGACATCAAGGTACTTGTGCGGCACTTGGAGCGGTTCGGGTCCAAGTACGACGACGCCTACTCAGTGATCCTGCGAGGATATGCAAACCTGTTGAAGCTCTATCAGTATCTGGGCGCAGAAGACGACGCAAGGACTGCAGCCAACCTAGTCGAGAGTCAAGCAAGAACGTTCGTCAGGAAACAGGAACGCTCGGGAGTCTTTCCCCTTTGGTCCGAGACCACAGGAAAGAGCGGCGTCCATTGGCAACTCAAGGTCGACATAGCCCTTCTGCTCTCATATTCCTGCACAAAGCAACTCGAGTATCTTGAGGCTGCGAAGAGAAATCTGGAGTGGGTTACCAAGAACCTGCAGAAGGCGAACGGCGCTCTTAAGTGGGACTCGACAAACGCCACTGACTTCTTTGAGATCCACCAGATGCTTTACATGATTGCAACCAGGTACCGGGACAATCTCACAAAGGGCAATGGCTGGAGCCCTGATGCGTACAACGCATGGAAGTTCCTCGTCGAGACGAACCCGGGCCTCATCGACATGTACGTCAACAACTTCGTCAACAACGGGACCTTCTTCGCTTACAGGTACGTCGACAGCGAGGGCAGGTATCAAGAAGGCAAACATGGAGAGTTCAAGGGCTCCTACGAGATCGGCTATTCACTGTGGGCGCTTGCATTGAACAAGGATATGGCCATTTGAGGCCTCTGCGACCTATGATGGCAGGAAGGACCACCCATTGTCAGAAAAGGCAAGAGTAGCCTTCTTCTTCGGGACCAGACCTGAAATCATCAAGCTAGCACCTGTGGTCCGCGAGGCGCTACGGAGGTCTCGACTTCAGGTAACTCTGATACACACAGGACAGCACTATGACAACAACCTCTCTGACTCCATAATTCATGACGCCGGTCTCCCCGCGCCAGACCTCTTTCTCGGAGTCGGGTCGAACACGCAGGGCGCGCAGACAGCCAACATACTGTCCAGGAGCGAGAAGGCATTAGAGAAAATCGGTCCAGACGTCACCGTAGTCCTGGGCGACACAAACTCCGTCTTGGGCGTCTCTCTTGCGGCTGCCAAGCTCAGGGTGCCGGTGGCTCACATCGAAGCGGGATGTCGCTCGCATGACGCGACGATGACTGAAGAGATAAACCGAACCGTGACCTCTGACTTGGCCAGGGTACACTTCGCGCCCACGAGCAACTGTGTCGCTAATCTCCTGAAGGAGGGCATCAGGAGGAAAGACATCCACATGGTGGGTCACCCGCTGGTCGACGAACTTCTCTTCCTGCAGAGGAAGATCGACCCGATGCCTGCAAGCCCCGTCGGCCTCAAGCACAAGGAGTACTACTTCGCGACATTGCATCGCGAAGAAAATGTAGACGACAGGGACAGGCTCAATGCGCTCTTGGTAGGTCTCCGTAGAGTCTCAACCGAGGCACCACTTGTAGTCGCCCTACACCCAAGGACGTCCCGGAGAGTCGAGGCCTGGGGCCTCGGGCCTCTCCTGCGAGGGATGCATGTGAGTGGACCCGTGTCCTATCCTGAGAGCCTCAGGCTAATCAGGAATGCCAGGATAGTGCTGACCGACTCGGGAGGAATACAACAGGAAACCGCTCTCCTCGGGACTCCTTGCATTACACTGAGGAGCTCGACCGAATGGGTTGAAACCATAAGGCTTGGAGTGAACTCGCTTGCGTCACCGGCATCGATCCTAAGAATAAGCCGGGAGATTGAAGGGGCTTACTCCCAACTTCGCCGCAATTTCAAAGCCGCCGAAAGGATCTTTGGGGCGCCGGGCGTGTCCAGGTCGATAGTCGACATAATAGAAGAGAGGGTCCCGGCGCTTTCGCCATGAGTGCAGAACGCAGGAACTGCGGCAGAGAGCGCCCAACTCATCAGGCTAGAGAAGGGAGGACATCAAAATGAGAGTGGCCCTAATTGTGGGGACCAGACCCCAGATCATCAAGTCAATCCCCGTCATCAACGCAGCCCGACGCAGGAACCTGGAGTTCGAAATTGTGCATACGGGCCAGCATTACGACGAGTTGATGTCAGACGTATTCTTCAAGAGCTTCGAAGTGCCAAATGCGCAGATCAATCTTGGAGTAGGGTCGGGTTCTCACGGATACCAAGTAGGAGAAATAATCACCAGGCTCGACAAGGCGCTCTCTCACAACAAGCCTGACGCCGTCCTTGTTCCAGGGGACACGAACTCTGCCATCGCCGCCGCAATCTTTTCCACCAAGTGCGGCATCACCACGGGCCACATCGAAGCGGGAGCCCGCTCCGGAGACATGCGGATGCAAGAAGAGCTGAACAGGAGAGTCATAGATCACATCGGAAATGTGCTGTTCGCAGTCACCGAGAGCTGCGCAGGCAATCTGCGGAACGAGCATGTCCGTGGCGAGGTCTTGCGAACAGGCGACACGATGCTCCAGGTCTTTCAAGAGAGCGGAGGGATGATCCGCAGGTCGAGAGTTCTCTCTGAAGCGGGACTCGAACCCAACACATACGCCGTCCTGACCTTGCATAGAGCGGAGAACACATCCAGCCTCAACTTCAAGACCATGCTCAAGGCCATCGGACGGCTAGGAGTCAAGGTAGCCTTTCCAGTTCATCCAAGGACCAAAAGACTCACGTCGCAGCTCGACGAGAGTGAAAGCAAGAACTTCATCTTCACGGAGCCCTTGGATTACTTTTCAATGATGAAGCTCGTCGCAAACTCGCTGTTCGTTGCCACCGACTCTGGCGGTCTGCAAAAGGAGGCGTTCTGGTCCGGGGTCCCATGCATGACACTCAGGGACGTTACTGAGTGGTCCGAGACGGTGGAACTTGGCTTCAATTTCCTCGTGGGAATGGACGCAAAGAAGCTGGCCGCCACTGGGAAGAGGATCCTGTCCGAGAATGAGGAGATACGTAGAAGAATCAGGGACAGCGAGAATCCCTACGCGTCCAGCGGAGAGCCTCCCGGGGCCGCGATACTGAACAAGATCATGAGAGTCAAGGGTTGGTAGCGGGCCAACACCGGGTGCTGACTTCCCGTCCGGCAGCACTCAACTTGCCGGCTGGACCATTACTGCGTTCAGATACTTCGACTCCTCGTCCGACCACTTTAGAGACCCTTCCAGGGCCATCTTCAAGCTCGCGGCTCTCTGAACAGCTAGTGGATACTGGTCCCTAATCGATCTGATGGCCCTTGCGATGGACTCTGGCCGACTGTCGTCATAGTATGTTGCTCCGCTACCGGCCACACGCTTGACCTCGTTGATGTCTGCAGACAGGATCGGGAGGCCTAGGTCAACGTACTGGAATAGCTTGTTAGGAAGACAGATGTCGGTGTATGGGTTCTTCTCCTCCGCTATCAGACCGACGTCGGAGCGGGCTGCGTGCATGATCATCTCGTCCTGCCCGACCCATCCGGTGAATTCAACCTGGCTTGTCAGCCCCAACTCAGCCGCCAGGCCTGTCAGAGAAGGCGGCGGGGGAAGCGCCGGTCCGGCCGAACCTACGATTCTTAGGACGCACCTCGGACCAGACAAGCCGGTCAGATACTTCATTGCCCGGATGAACCTCGAGAGCTCCCTAGTCCTCGCCTGATCAAGCCCGCCGATGTAGACGACCGCGAAGGTGTCGGAGGCGGCGCTTTGGCTCCGCCTCTCGCTCGAGGCTGCACGCCCAGGAAGATTTCTCACAACCTGGATCTTTGAGATGTCGTGCCGGTACAGTCTATGGATCAGGTCTCTTGCGCCCCCGCTCACCGTAACGATGGCTGATGAAGACATGACGGCGATCAACTCTGAGGCGAAGTAGAAGGGGGCAGCGATCAGCCCCAGGGCCCTGTTGCGCGAAGTGTTCAACGCCCAGACCGGCCAAACCTCGTGCGCGTCGTAAATCAGCCTGGTTCCAAGAACCAAGCTGAGGACGGCGGCGATCGGCCCAAGTGGCGCGTCGCACACTTGGATCGCATCGTACTTCCGCGTCGAGAAGGACCTTTTCATCCCGAGCAGGTTCACCAATGGCACGCCGAACGGGAAGAACCCCTTGAAGTAGAACACACTCGCGCCCTCGTACGAGTCCACTCGCTCCTTCGTGGCATCTAGGTTTGCGGCGACGTCGACGGAGACTCCCCG
>JASHVT010000169.1 GCA_030039515.1 Nitrososphaerales archaeon | reverse complement strand
CTCTTCTCTGTACCCCTCCACCCCTTCGTCGACGGAGATCGCGACAACCTCGTTCCTGCCGGAGGACGCGAGCGCGTGGAGGACCTTGAGCAGCGAGAGGCTGTCCTTTCCTCCCGAGACTGCCACGGCGATCCTCTCCCCCCGCTTGATCATCCCGTACTTGGAGATCGTGCGCCTGGCCTTCGACACGATCGAGTTGCCGAAGCAAGCAGAGCACAGGACCTCTCCGGAGTACCGCCTCCTGTAGAACGGAGGCCCCCCGCACCGCATACACTGCTCCATCCGGTGCCTCCGTCCGGCCCGCCGCGATATTAAGAGTGGTTCAAGCCAGGAATCCGATTCCGAGAACTATCATGCGAAACGGTTCTGTCCAACCAACGAGTGATTTCTGAGGGTGTCCAGTGATGGGTGATTTCTAACCGAGCATCAAGACCGCGCCAATTAGTACGTAAAACGCGCCAAATGGCAAGAGCGCCCACGCAAGCCACTTCGGCCACCCGAGCCACTTGTCCTTCTGGTCATAGCCAACGAAAATCATTCCAGCGCCCAGACCTATCGACAAAAGTCCGATTCCCGCGACTGCCATTATGCGGTTTTCAGGGGCAAGGCTCTCTTAAGCAGTCCCACCCACTTGTTCTTGGACTCGACTCATGTGCCTGCGTCCTCGGCAGGAAGTCACCCAACGTTGGACAGCCCTTCACATCACCTGAACATTGTACAGAGCCTGCGAGACGCGTAGAACGCTTAAAGCGACTGCGGGCTCGGAAGCTCAGCCGAAATTGTCCGACGACGAGTTCAACAGGGTCGAGTTCCAGTTCGGAGTGATCCTCCTCCGCACGCGGAGGTTTCAGTCTCTGATGGACAGGTTGGGCAAACAGAGGATCTCGAAGCCGGTGGGATGGTTGATGCTGTACCTCATGCCTGTGGCCGCGGCGATCGGGGCCTACATCTTCCTCGACGAGGTCGCCATTCTGCTCTCGCCCAGGGGAGCCGAAGTTGTCTCCTACATCAGGACGATCAGTCCCCTCGCGAACATAGGGCTCCCGGGGATCAACCCGTATCTCCCCATAGTGGACGGGTGGATCGCCCTCGTCATCGCGATGATAGTGCATGAGGGCGCCCATGGCATCGTCGCAAGGAGCCTGGGGCTCCCGGTGAAGGCGGCCGGCCTCCTCTTCTTCTTGGTCCTTCCCATCGGGGCGTTCGTTGACGTAGACGAGGGCGCGATGAAGGACGCCAAGCCGTCCTATGCTGCGAGGGTCCTGGCCGCCGGCGCGGGAATCAACATCATAGTTGCTATCGTCTGCCTTCTCCTGCTCACGGCGACCGTGGGGGCCTTCACGCCTGTGGCGTCAGGCGCAGGGATAGTCAGCGTCGCGCCGAACTCTCCAGCCTACAACGCCGGGCTCAGGCCTGGAGACATCGTGACGGTCTTCGACGGGAAGCCGGTCACAGACCTCAACGCGTTCCTCGGTCCCAACACGACCCTCGAAGCAGGGGAGACTGTCAATCTGACATACTACAGGGGCGGTACTTTCACTAATACCTCCGCGAAGCTCGCCTGCTGCGATATTATAGAGAACCTGCAGACCATGCAGAACATCTCATATCCCTACATCGGCGTGGTGGAGGTCTCCGAGCCGGAGCTTACCTCCGCCGTCACCAGCTACTCGGCTCCTCTTAGCAATCTGTACCAGTTTTTCTGCGTCCCAACGCTGCCGGTGTGCCAGACCCGCGTTCCCTACTCCGGCACGCTTGGGGTGTTCTATACATCTCCTCTGGGGACCGCGGCCGTGCCACTCGCGAACTTCGTCTACTGGGTCTTCTTCCTTAACTTCAACCTCGCGATCTTCAACGCGCTCCCCATCTATCCGCTTGACGGAGGGCAGGCGTTCATGGTCGGCCTGAAGGCGCTCGGCAAAGGAAGGATGAGCGATAGGACCGCGTTGATAGTCACTGGTATAGTAACCATCGCGATCGTCGGCCTGATACTCGGCGTGGTCGCCGGGCCATACTTGTTCTGACGGCGCGTTAAATACGGAACGCCGGTCAGCTATGGATGTCTGTCGTTCAGGCTCCCGCGGGGCTCACCGGGACGGTCCAGGGTCTGGCGCAGCAGTTCACCTCGATAATGACAGTGATCCTCTCCACGCTCGACGGCACCATAATCGACGTCGCGAGGCTCGCCTACATCTCCGTCCTCATGGCGGGGCTGCTGCTGTACTACACGCACGCGGAGAGGAGGTTGGGTAAGGACCTGATCAAGGGAGGCATAATCCTGGCGATCCTTGCTGAGTTCGTCTTCCCCGCGCTCGTCAAGCTCTGACCGCGTACCTCAACAGGGCCACCATCCCGCCGAGCGACGAGACCTGTTTCCCAGACTCCATGGACGAGTCCGCGAGGTATACCTTCCCGCCTTTCGTTTCAATCGAGTTCATGACTTCGACCAGGTCCTCCTCGCCTGCCCCCATCGAGAAGACGTCGTCCGAGACGGCGCATGTCTCGACCGAGCCCGCCGCCGCGGCGTCCTTGACCCTCTGCATAGTGTAGGCGACCTTCGCGTCGCCGGAGGAGATCCTCTTGACAGCCTCTGCCACGAAGCGCTGCAGCTCAACGACCAGCGAGTCCTTCGCGAGCTCCTGGAATGACTTGTTCTTCGGGATCGCCCTGATCCCGTCGGCCCCAGTATCGTCGAGTCCTTCGATAACCCTGACCTGGGCACCGCCGAGCCTCTCCTTCAACTCGTTCGCTAAGGAGTTCTTGAAGGTGCCTGGACCCGCGACGACGACTTGGTCTCCCTCTCGATATGACTGGGAGACGGCGCCTGCGAGCCTTGAGAGGTAGGGCTTCGTGCTCTGTTCCTCCGACATCTTCCCCCCGAGGCCGGACTCCAACGTGGTCAGGAGGGTGAGGTGCGACCCGCTAATCGTCCCAACGCCGGCTTCTCGTCTGTCCACCGCGACCACCAGGTACCTTGCGGAGGCTCGCTGGCCTTCTTTCAGGAGGTTCGTGTCGAGCTGGCCCCAGCGCTCCTTGCGGACGACGACGGAGTGTCCTGGGGAGAGCGTCACCGCGTGCGACCCTGACTTCGTGATGCTTTCGTCGCTCGCCTCGATTATCTTCCCCTTGACCCTGATGCGCTCTACGCTGCTGTCGAGGTGGATGTCTTCGACCATCAGGGAGAGGGTGACCTTGACCCTCTCGCCCTTGTCCGGCCTGGAGTACTCGTCCTCGCGCTTGACCACCCTCGAGCTCTTCGTCACGATGGTGTCGCCCTTGGCTATCAGCCTCCTGAGGGCCCAGAGGTCCTCCGCGGACTCGATCGTCACCGAACAATGGCCGTGCCGAGGGTCTAGGTCGTTGACTATCATTTGGCCCGAAACTACTCGAGCCCGAGGTCCCGGAAGGTGCCTATGCGCATCTCGTCGGGGACTTCGTTGAGTTCACCGGTCCGGTGGCCGATGATACCTTTGATCCCCACCCTCGCCGCCGTCTCAACAAGACGCTGTGTGACTATTCCGTCGAATATCAGGAACTGCGCGCTGCCGGAGTTCTCTAGCTTCTGGACTAGCTCGCTTATCGGGAACCTGCCGACCTCCTGCAGTGCAGGGTCTAGCAGGACTGCCTCCAACGTTCCGTTGAGGTTCGGATATAGTTCCTTGGTCTTCACCACGACCGGCTCGTCCGGCTCGTCCTGCGCTCTTTGAGGGGCGCGCTCCGACCCCCGCTCCCTTCTCGGTGCCGACTCGGGCTCGACCTTCCCTGCCTTCAGCAGGTTGATCACGTCGATGGGGGTCAGATCCTCGACCTCCTTTCCAGTCGGCGCCCTGAGGACCTTCTCGACCCTCACGACCTGCGCCAGTTCCTTCTCTATCAGGTCGCCGCCCCTGTCGCCGTCGAGGACGGCTATGAGCCTCTTCTTCTTGCCCAGCTCGATTATCGAGTCTGGAACGCTCGTCCCTTCCAACGCGACCACGTTCTCGATCCCGGCTCTCAGGAAGAGGACCACGTCGGCCCGTCCCTCCACGAGGTAGACCATCTCGGACGAGTAGACGCCCGGACCGGCGGGCAGGTTCTCGAGACCGTAGTTGATCACTCGCGCCCTCTTTGTAGACTCCGTGACGTCCTTGAGCACGTTCTCGCCTTCGCTCGAAGTCTTGGAGCTCCACTCCCTGACTATCACCTTCGCCCTGTCCACTATCTGCTTCCTCTTCACGGCCCTGACGTCCTCTATTTCGCCGACTGAGAAGCGTGCACTGCACGGGCCTACCTTGTCGACGCTCTCGACCGCCGCGGCGATCAGCGCGGCCGTCCCTACGTCGGTGGACATTGGGATGATGACCTCGCCCTTGGTCCTGTCGTTCTTTGACTCGAGGTTGATCTCTATCCTTCCTACCTTCCAGCTCTTCTGGAGCTCGTTGAGATTCATCTCGGGGCCGAACAGACCCTCAGTCTGACCGAAGATCGCGCCGATGACGTCCGCTCTCTCGACGACCCCGTCTACATCAAATCTCAGTTTTACTAGATACTTTACTATACCTGAATCTGGCAATTCTTCTCTCTTCTCTCATTTTGCTTTCGACTCGTGCTTAACGGATTAAGCGCTATTCAAAATCTTGCACGAAAACAACCAAATATAAACTTCTTGTTTTTGACGTCCAACCTCCTGTCTCACTTCCTGTTTCGTCGCACTACCTCTCTATTAATTATCCACCCAAAGGGCAGAGGAGGCCATGACGGTCACGGCCGAGAACATCGCGAAGATACCTTTGTTCGGGGGCCTTGAGAGGAGAGAGCTGGAAGCGGTCGCCACAGTGTTCCACGAGGGCGCCTTCCCCGCGGGGAAGGTGATAGTCAGGGACAGCGACAGGAACCCCAGTTTCTATATCCTCATGAAAGGCAAGGCGGAAGTGAGAAGGAGGAGCGAGGTGGTCGCCACCCTGACGCCATATCAGTTCTTCGGGGAGATTCTAACGTTGGGATACCAGCGCGAACGGACGGCTGACGTGGTCGCCGTCGAACCCTGCGCGTGCTTGGTCTCGGGGCCAGGCGACATGCAAAGGCTTCTGTCTAGCAACATCTCCGTAGGAAGGAGGATGCTGAAAGAGATGCGCGAGCGCTACAAAAACGACCATCCGCCAGACATCTAGGGTCGTTCCTCGTCTCCGAACCTCGAGAGGTTCTCTATGTGGAGGAAGATCCCTCGGAGTATCCCCTTCAGCCGCCTGCGCTCGTCGAGTGAGACCTTCACCCCGCTGTGCCTCAGCTGCTTGACGAACCTGGAAGCCAGTGCCGCGCCTTCCCTGTCAAGGTCCGTGAGGATCACGATCCCCTTGGCCGTGCCCAAGCTCTCCCTGCCTCTCCTTCCCAGCGACGAAGCTGTCAGCAGTCCGCCGCTATAGCCGATCGTCCGAAGAGCGGACTCGTCTCTGAGGCCTTCGACCAGTACCAACCAGTTGTCCTTTGAGAGGTCGTTCAGGTCCCTGACGAATTCGGCCAGCATGGGGGCCATCTCCTGATAGGCCTTCGCCTTCTTGTCGATCATTCATTTCACGTCAAATGGAGATGTTGCCCGCCTCTGACCAGCTCGGATCATGCCCCAGCTTTGAGCGGAGAACATCACCGGGCCTCTTTGACGGGCAAACGGCCCCCGTCTGTCGCGCGGTTGGGTAAACCATCTGCTCATCAAAGCGTTTCCGCCTTCGCAGGTGGCCGTTTTTCGCGCATTGGAACGAAGGCCGTCTGGTGACAAGCGGTCGCAGAACTATTTTAGCAGTTCGTGAAGAGCGGCTAGATCTATCTCGAATCCGGCGACGGGTACGTTGACCCCGGCGGCGTCGATCGTCTGGGGGGCGAGTTCGCCCACATACCCAATGGTCCTTCCCGAAGCGTGAACCGAAGCGCACCGCCCTGAAGCGAATGCCCAGTGCTCCGCCGCCTTGGCGGAGACCTCCTTGCCGGCGAGCGTCCTGCACAGCGCCTCGAGGTACATCTTCGCTTCCGTGAAGGATGCTTGGGAGTGCGCGTCGAGGCACCCCAGATGCCACTCCTCGGTCACGCGGTCGCCTTTCCTTCTGTACACCCTGCCGACTTCGTAGACCCTCTGCGGATACTCCTCCTTCACGTTCGCGCTCAACGCCGACATTAGCGTCGGGAGCAGGGAGTCTCTTAGCAGAGAGTGGTCTATGCTCTTCGGCTCATGGACGGATATCCTCGAGGCGGAGTCGCGTCCGAAGTTCTCGTAGAGGGTCTTCTCATCGACGAGCTCGTACGTCATCAACTCGGTCATCCCTGACTCGGCCATCAGCGTGGAAGCCGCGTCCAGGAACTGCTCGAAGTCGTTGAACGACCCGGCTTGCATGCTGGGAGGATAGACCGGCTCCAGTCTGTCGATGCCGTAGCCTAGCGCCACCTCTTCCGCGATGTCTATGGGGTGCATCAGGTCGACCCTGTATCTCGGCCCTAGGACGTGCCGTCCCCTGACCTCCAGCCTGCTCCTTGCAAGGGCGGCGGCGATCTGCCTGTCTGTCAGCTCCAGGCCGAGCGCCGAACGGATCAAGCCGGTGTCGAGACGAAGAGACTGAGGAGCCAGGTCGGGCGTCGAACGCGCACGGCCGACCCCAGAGATTTCCACCGTACCGATGCTCCCTCCGGCCTCTGCAAGAGTGCTGGCCATCACCGCGAGGACGTCGTCGCCCGTCCTAGCCACGGTGCTCGTGACATCGACGAAGACGTTCCTGGTCCTCGGAGTCACCTTGGTCGCGTCGCCGTTGATGACAGGAGGGAACGAGAGGGTGGTCCCTGCGGAGTCGACGATGACCGGGAACGACCCTGAGCTGCCCGCGAACCTTCCGTACTCCCTCCCCTCCGGGAGGTCTCTGAGGACCTCGTCAATCGACTTTTCGCCTAGGCTTCCCAGCGGCCTGAACTTGTATGAGGGACCCACCGCCTTGTAGTAAAGAGGAGGCGCGACGGCGTCCATGTCGTGAAGCCCGATGGCTGCGACCCTCCTCTTCCTCCCGAGCCCGTTGTGGAGGTCTTCCTGCAGGGAGACTAACTGTCTGACGTCCTCGTCATCCAGGCGGAGCCCAGTAACTGCTGCACATGCTATGAACGGCCTCACCTTGGAAAGCCGCTTTCCTACCGTGACCCTGATGCCCGAGCTTCGCGTTGGATAGCGCGGGAGGCCGACCTCCTTTCCCAGCAAGCCCCTGAGGGCTCGGGCTATCCCGTAGTCGCTCCCGAAGTCAGGCCTGTTGGGGCTGTACTCCACCCTGACGGAGTCGCCCTCGAGCCCTTCGTGCTCGAGGCCTACAAAGGGCAGCCTGTCGAGGATGGTTTCCCTGTCGGCCCCGACCATCTTCTCGAAGCGCGGCAGGTCTATCTTAACGACCGGCAAGGTCTCTCCTTGTCCGCAGCCACGAGAGGTCGTTCCCGTACAGTTCTCTCATGTCATCAAGACCGAACCTCATCAGCATCAGCCTCTCGATGCCCGGCCCCCACGCCAGAACTGGGACCTTCACTCCGAGCGGGAGCGTGACCTCCGGCCTGAAGACGCCCGCTCCCCCAAGCTCGATCCAGTCCTTGACCAGCTCGGAATAGCCGACCACCTCCAACGAAGGCTCGGTGTATGGGAAGAACGTCGGCCAGAGCTTGACGCCCGTCATGCCGAGCTTTCTGTAGAACTCTCCTAGGAAGCCCATCAGGTGCCTTACGTTCAGGCCGGCGCCCACCATGATCCCGTCCATCTGGTGGAACTCCGCGAGGTGCTTGTAATCCAGGTTTTCATTCCTGTAGACCTTGGACACGGCGAAGACCCTTGTTTCGCTGTTCTTGGACTCGGACAAGGCCCTGATGGTCAGGACGGTGTTGTGGGTCCGCAGGACCAGTCGTCTCGCCTCCTCTATCCTCCACTTGTATCCCCAGCCCTTGCTCCCCGTCTTCCAGCCGTCCTCGTGGGTAGAGGCAACGTCCGCGACGATGCCGCTTCTTGGCAGGCTGTCGTCCGCGACGCCTTCAAGGTAGAACGTGTCCTGCATCTCTCTGCCCGGATGGTCCTGGGGAATGAACAGGGCGTCGAAGTTCCAGAACGCGGGATGAACGCTGTCTCCCCTGAGCTCGGTGAAACCCATCGAGACGTAAGCCTCCCTGACCTCGCGGATGAAATCCCTCACCGGGTGCCGCCGTCCGGGGGAGAACACGGGCGCCTTCGCCTCGACGTCGATCGGCCTGAGTCTCTTGCCGCGCCAGGACCCTGAGTAGAGCACCTCAGGCGTGAGCCTGTCTATGGTCTCCTCGCT
>JASHVT010000168.1 GCA_030039515.1 Nitrososphaerales archaeon | reverse complement strand
TGGGGGCTAGCTAAGAGCCAGCCGCTCTGGCCGCTTGCGCTCTAACCTGGCTGAGCCACAGGCCCGTGAGCCGGACGCGCCCTGGCCTGGAATTAAAAGCATTAAGCCAAACGATCGTCGCTGCCGTGCAAACGCAGGATGCCCACGAGCCAGGGCCGCCTAGCGCAACCTGTCAGATGCGTTCTCGACTTCAAATAAGACTTCGAATGATGCCAACTCGTGGCAAGGCTAAGCTTCGTGGGTCTCGGTCTGGGGCCGACCGGAACGAGCCTGGAAGGGCTCGACGAGATTAGACGTTCCGACGTTGCTTACCTCGAGTACTATACCGCGCCGCACGAACCTGAGCTGATCGGCAGGCTGCAGGGCGCGACGGGGAGAGCGCTCGAGGTCGTAGACAGGGCATTCGTCGAGGACGGCAGCAGAATCCTTTCGGAGGCAGAGAAGAAGAACGTGGTTCTGGCGGTCTTGGGCGACCCAATGATCGCGACGACGCACGACGAACTCAGGGCGAGGGCCATCAGGAGAAGCATCGAGACGAGGGTGATACACGCGGCCACGATAGCTTCGGCTGCAGCGAGCGAGTCGGGCCTGCACTACTACAAGTTCTCCAGGACAGTGACCATAACGCGGGAGTCAGTGGGGAAGCTGACGCAGGCATACCGCATACTCCACGAAAACCTGCTGGAAGGCGCGCACACGCTGCTCCTTCTGGAATATGACGTTGTGTCTGGAGAAGGAGTCTCTCCGACGGACGCGATGCAGGGTCTTCTGCTCGCCGAAGCCAGCTACAAGAGAGGGGTGGTCAGCGAAGGCACGTTCGCGCTGGTCCTGTCGAGGATAGGGAGGAAGGACGCGCTGCTGGCGGCGGGGAGGATCGCGGAACTCTCCAGGCGGGACTTCGGGACCGCGCCACACTGCGTGGTGATCCCTGGGAAGCTGCACTTCACCGAGCTCGATGCCGTCGCGGCGATATTCGCAGTCAAGCAGTCCGACGTCAGGGGAAACTCTGACGCCGTGGTCAGGACGGCCCAGACGCTAGTACCGAGGTACGTTGCCAAGACCAGGAAGGCGCTCGGGTCAGTCAGAGAGAAGACTCAGTCACAGTATGGCAGCGTGCTGGAGAACGTCGAGCTCTACACGAAGGACGCCGAGAGGTTTCTTGCTGATGGAGAAGACGAGATGGCGATGCTCAGCGTCGGCTATGCCGAGGGGTTGCTTGACTCGCTGTCCTTCGCGGGCCTGGTGAAGATAGACTGGTGACCAGAGAGGACAGGCGTGCCCTTAGCGCCGTGTTCTCCATCAACCTTGCTGGCGGCACCGCCACGCCGGGCTCAGTGGCGCACCGCCTCGGTTCAGGCGAGGGTGAGACCGAGTCGAAGCTCGCCAAGCTGGCGAGGTCTGGTCAGCTCAGGTCAGCGGGCGGCGCCTACAAACTGACTCCGTCCGGGCGCGAGTCGATCAGGGTCGTCTTCATCGGCGGCGGCTTCGAGGTGATACACAGCGGACACCTCTATACCATCGAGAAGGCGAGGAGCCTCGGCGAGGTGCTCGTCGTTGCAGTGGCGACCGACGACACGATAAGAAAAAGGAAGAAGAGGGAGCCCGTCTCCACGCAGGACGAGAGGGCCAAGCTCCTCTCATCTCTGAGACAGGTGGACGTGGCGATTGTCGGGTCAGAGAAGGACATCTACGAGACATTGGAGAAGGTGAAGCCAGACATCGTGGCGCTCGGATACGACCAATACCATGCCGAAACGGACATCTTGAAGGAGGCGAAAGAGAGAGGCATCCGCCTGAAGGTGGTGAGGCTCGACTCTCCTGAACCGGGCCTGAAGACCAGCACTATCCTGTCCGCTTACTAGACGCGCTTCCGAGCTTCCTCTCTAGCCTTGCCATCGACCTGCTGACTTCTTCGCGCCTCGTCTCCTCTGCGATGAGGCCGCGCGTGTCCTCGGCGAGCATCCTGGCGACGTCTATCTTTCGCCTCGCGCCGTTCGCGACGTGGTCGAAGACCGCAAGGGGCGAGCAAGTAGCGTAGATGCCCTCCATGGTCTCGAAGTAGCGCTTCGCCTCGAACGTGTCCCTTCTCATGATGGAGTCGAGGACCAGCCGCTTCAGTTCTCCGACAGTGTCGAGGAGTCCGAGGAGGTACGCCTCGGGGGAGGTCTTCAGGCTGTCGAGTGAGGGTATACGCCTTCCTTTGGCCAGGGCGATCACAGCCGACGCCTCCACAAACTCCGTCTCAGGCGACACAAGGTACCTAGATACAGAGCCGTCCGCTCCGGCCTTCAGCTTCTGGAGAAGGGTCTTGGCGATAGCCAGTTCCCTCTCCGCCTCCTTCATCCTCCGGGTATGCACTCCGATTATGGCCTTCGAGCATGCCGAGATCACGTCTCTGCTGTCCTTCAGGACCCTCTCTCGCAGCTCAAGTTGGCCGGAGAGGTGCGCCTCCACCTTCTTGACCGATAGTTTGATCTCTTCCAACCCGGTGCCGCTGGGCCCGCAGCGATGCGTGATAAGTTTACCCGTGGCGTCCTGATGCTCTGCGGACGTGAGACGTAGCTTGGACAGGGGTACGGGCGCGGCGATCGCACAGACGGCGGCCTCGGCAGCGCTCTGGGGCACGTCGTTTCCTGTGATCACCCTCGGACTCCAGAGCGGGTTGAACCCGGTCGCGTTCCTCTTCCTCAGGCTCGCGCTCGCTGCACCGATCATGCTCGCCGCTGCTCTGCTCCTGAGGAGGAGCCTCATGCCCCTCCTCCGAAAGAAGGCCGTGTGGGCCATAGGCTTCGCGAACGCCCTCGCGTTCCTCTGCCAGTTCGTAGGCCAGAAGTACACCAGTGCCTCCGTCGCCGCCCTCTTGGTGAACCTCTCGGTTGTGATGGCTGCGGCGGGCGGCGCTCTCTTCCTAGGTGAGAGGATAAGCGGGGTGAAGGGAGCGGGAGTCGCGCTCGCTGTGGTCGGCACCCTGCTGGTGACCACGAACGGCAGTCTGCAGGGCCTCGAAGCAGGGCAGCTGCTCGGGGACGTGCTCTACCTGGTCGCGGCCGTCGCCTGGGGAGGATACATCGTGTACGCCAAGAAGGAGACAAACGAGCAATCCTGGGACCCGTTCTCCCTGGCTGTCTGCGTGGTAGCGGTCACGGCGGTCTTCGTCTTCCCGGTGGCGCTCATCACAGGGGGAGGCGTGCCCATGGGGGCTGTCCCCGTCTTCGCGATTGCCTACACGGCGGTCTTCAACACCGCGATCCCGTACATCCTGTATCAGCAGGGGCTGAAGCATCTGACGGCGAGCACCTCAGCGATAGTGCTGACGCTCGAGATCGTGGTGGCGCTTGCGATCTCCGCTGTCTTCCTAGGGGAGTCCCTTAGCGGCTTCGCATGGGCCGGGGCGCTACTCATCCTCGGCTCGATAGTTATGGTCTCGAGAGCCGAAGGTCCCAGTGGTCCCCCCGAGGGTCCGCCCGCGCTCTGACGAATCGGAGGCTCGCGGTCCGACCGCCCAGACGCCCTGCCAGGGAGCCGTTATAGTTTATCAAGTTGCGAAGTCCTGCCCTTCGCATCGGATGGCAGGGATAGAATTCGCCGCCGGAAGCTTCGGGGTGGAGCTCCGTTCCAAATCATAACTACGTCTCAGGTCGCGCCCGCGAGTACAGGACGATGGAGATGCTGAGGAGGCAGGGATGGATGGTGTCCCGGAGCGCCGCGTCTCACGGGGCGGTGGACGTCTTCGCAGCCAAGGACGGGAAGGTGCTTCTGATACAGGTGAAGAGCGGGAGGGCGCAGGCCTCGAAAGCCGAGCTAGAAGAGCTGGCCAGGTGGGGGAAGAACTCGAACGCAGACGCGGAGGTCTGGTACTTTCGCGCCAGGGGAGAAGTCACGAGGCACAGGATCCATGTCGCGAGGAGGCCCAAGGAATGAAGCCGAAGTGCTATTTCTGCGACACCGAGCTCGAGGTCGTGCTTCACGTCTTCAAGGTCGGGCCGAGGGACGAACCTGTCTGCGAAGAGTGCAACCTGAAGACGACGAACAGGCGGACCGCGAAGGAGGAGGAAGGCAGGCGTCGAGGGGGCGCCTAGGCTGACGCGCAGGCCCTTCTGAGCTCCCGGAGGAACACCGAGCACTCTGTGAATCCGTCGTCGTCTTTGCTCAGCTCGTAGCACTCCAGAGCCCTCTCGTAGGGCTCGATCGCCAACAATGCCTTCATGGTCGGCGCAGGGGTAGACCCAGTAAGGAGGAGCCTCCCCGCGGCCTCGTACCAGTTAGCCGCATCCCCATATTGCTCGAGCTGAAAGAAGCTCTTCGCAATCTCCTCGCATGCGTCAGCCCTCAGGGGAGCGGAAGAGAACTTCTCGAGCTGCTCCCTGAGCTTGTAGACTGTGGCGTTCCCGCTGCGCATCTTGTCGAATCCGAACCTCTTAGAGAAGTCGTCCACGTGTGGATGTCGTCGCGCGCGCACTAAGAAAGGCGGGCTCAAGTTTTGTTGAGCGCGGGATAAAACGGGGGGCGTTCAATCTGCGCGCAGGACGGCCAACTCGGCTTCTCTTAGCTTCCTTCGGGCCAGCGCGTCGTTGAACCGCTTCTTCTCGTCCTGGGTGGTGAGTATGAGCTTCGGGATTGGCGTCGGCCTGCCGCTCTTATCCAAGGCGACGTATGTCAGGTAACACGACCCTGTGTGGGTCTCCTTGCCCGTCCTCGCGTCGTGAGCCTCTATCCGCACACCGATCTCCATCGACGTGGTCCCGACGTAGTTGACCGAGGCCCTTAGGATGAGCACGTTTCCGACGTATACGGGCGCGTAGAAGTTCATCCTGTCGATAGAAGCGGTGACGCAGTTGCTGCCGGCGTGCCTCCAAGCGACCACGGCCGCTATCTCGTCCATGTACCTCATGATCGCACCGCCGAAGACGTTTCCGAGGACGTTGGCGTCCATCGGCATCATAAGCCTGGCAGTGGACATCGCTGACTCGGAAGGTCTCTTACCAGCTGCTCTCGGCAACGCGGGCCGAGGCTCGCGGAACTTGATAAAGTTGACATCAGGTGCATTGCGGAGAGACCTTGCTGGTAAGACAGATACCTGTGGGGCCGATGGCGAACCTCGTCTACCTCGCCTCCGACGAGAAGACGAACGAGTCCATGGTCGTGGACTCCGGCTGGGAGACCAAGCCGGTGGTGGAGGCGGTCAGAGAGGCCCGCGCCGTCGTAAAGTTCGTGGTAGCGACTCACA
>JASHVT010000016.1 GCA_030039515.1 Nitrososphaerales archaeon | reverse complement strand
TCGTTGCACGCCGCCCCTCTCAGGAAACATCCCTATGGACAGGGTTAAGTCATCCCTCGGCATGCTGGGATGAGATTGGAAGTCCTTCCACCTCGAAAGACGCTCCTCGTGTTCGTCTGGGGGGTCTTAGGAGAGGTGGGTGGTTTTTCGCACTATGGAAAGCGTTGGAATTACTTGAACGGAAGGGAGTTATCACGCAGGAGGAGTGGGAGCAGGGAATCAAAAAGAGGTTGAAGACTTGAATAGAGTGAAGTGTCCTTTGGGTCACCAGTTCGGGACTTCTGGGATTGAACACCGCTCCTCAAGTGAGCCTCACACAATCTCCATCTCAGACGAAGAGGAAAAACAGGATGCAGGGAAGGAGGTCGAAATCAGAACCTTGAGAAGTTTGAAACCAGTTCTATATGACAGCCATGCACCCAAAGGGGAAATGGGATTCTGGCACGCTCGTTATCTCGTGTGTCCTACATGTGGGATAGTCTTCCGACCCAATGGAAGTGTAACTGACAAGTGAAGTCCTCGTCGTGCAACGAAGTTTAACAGAATCGCATCCTAATCAACGTTAAATAGTGTACTCCTAGAAGCCCGAGCGAGCTTGCGTACAAGGAGCCTCATCACGGCGACGCTTCTAGGCGTGCTCGTCTTCCTCATCAAGGGCCCTCTGCTTGCCCCGTACGCAGACTTCCTCGTCATCTTCGAGGCCATACTAATCAGCATAGGGTACGCTCTGCTCGGCCGCGGGGGTGCGACGTACGTCGAACTGGTGAACGGAATCCTGCTCACAGTCTATGAAGGGATCACCACTCCTTCGCTGGCACCGTTCGTGCTCCCCCTCGCGCTGACGTTCGGCGTGCTCACCGATGTCATGGCGGAACTACTGAAGGCTCGGGTGGGGGCAGAGGTGAGAAGCAAGAGGCTGGCAATAGCGGTGACCATCAGCGCAGGAGTGACCGGGGTCGTCGCCTACGTAGCGACGCTGCCCGCGCTCGTCGCCCTCGGTTTCCTTCCTAACAGTCCGTCGATGGACCTGATCCTTGGCGTCACCATAATCGTCATCGGAGTCGCCGAAGGGGCCGCGGGCGGGTTCTTGGCTGCAAGAATCTGGGACCGGAACCTGAAGGCCAGGTTCCAGGCGATGGCGCCGACGACTGAGCAGTCTAAGCCCCTTTGATCTCCTTCTGGACCTTCCTGGTGAACCAGTACAGCAGCGCGTAAAGCACTATCCCCAACGCGGTGATTCCGATTCCCGATCCAAGCAGTATCAGATAGCCCGTCGCCAGGCCGCCGATTAGAGTGAATATCCCCAGTGCCATAATCATTATCGCGGCAAACTTCGATATCGGACTCACTCGTACCGACATGCGACGCGCTGAGGATTCGAATGTCTAGTTAAGCTGTTGCCGTGACGAGACGAACGCTCCTGCCGATCCGGTCAATCTTACTTCGTCTTCCTAGACTCTTCTCTCAGTAACTGGAACAGTCTATACTTCGCACCCTCCCCCGGCGACAACATATACCCGCACGTCTTGCACTCCACCTGGCCCTCAGAGTCGCGCAAGTCGAAGCGCCCGCACTTGGGGCACTTCATCCTGTCCTCCTGTTGTCGCTGCTGCATGCGGTCCCTTCCTCAATTGACTGCCCAAAAAGCATTCACTCGGATGCGTCTTACCAAACCTTCACCAAGGTCCCATCGCGGAAGATGTCGCCCTTTTGCCCAAACCTCTCGTACAGCTTGCGTGGGATGGATATGTCGGCGAGGTAGAGCTCTCCTACGAACTCTCTTGCAAGAGGATTGAGGAAGCCGGTCTTCGGAAGCCCGAAGGTCACGGTGGCCGTGGCACGCATGCACGGCTCATTCGGAGTTCCTGTGGTCGCGTCCAAGCCAGACGGAATGTCCACTGCAAGAACTGGAATCTGTGACTCGTTCGCACGGCGAATCAGACTCGCTACCTGTCCTCTGGGGTTCCCCTTCGCGCCGTAGCCTAGAAGGGCGTCAACGATGAGCCCGGAGGCGAACTCGGAGTCGCCGTCCCTGACGTCTATTCCAATCCTTTCAACGACTGCCAACTGTCTCGCTGGGGTCTCATGAAGGTCCTTCTTCTCTTGGGCAAGGATGACAGTAACCTCTGCTCCCCAGTTGCTGAGATGTCTCGCAGCGACGAGACCGTCGCCCCCATTGTTTCCCTTGCCCACAATACAACAGACTTTCTCGTTGGCAGGCTTTCCCCCGAGAATGTGGCGCGCGACTGCGGCAGTCGCCATTCCAGCTTTCTCCATGAGCGAGGCGGCGTCCATCCCAAACTCATCTATCGCGGCATTATCCATCCGAGCTATCTCTTCCGCGTTGAGATACATGAGCCCGCCGCGCGTGGTCACTGACTCGGTCGACGTAAGCCGGTGGTTATTAGCGGTGTCCAGAATTTCAGTCGATGCAGCATGAAGGTCTTTGACTAGGAATGGGTCGCCAAAGGTGTTGTCCTTAAAGTACAGATTTGACCAGCCGTGGGAGGGCACGAGAATTGGACGACGCGGACACTACTGTTTCCCAACTGAAACAAGTGGTTAGGCTATTCAGCGAGGAGCGAGACTGGGATCAATTCCACAATGCCAAGGATTTGACGATTGGAGTCGTGACGGAGGCATCAGAACTCCTGCAAGCCTTCCGGTTCAAGACCGATGATGAGGTGGAGGGGATGCTAAGGAACGACTCAAAATCGAAGGAGGTGCGCGACGAACTCGCAGACGTCTTCTTCTTTGCGCTCAGGCTTGCCCAAAAATACGACATAGACGTCTCGAAGTCGCTCGATGAGAAAATCAGGGACAACGCGACGAAGTATCCAGCGGAACGGGCGAGGGGCTCCAACAAAAAGTACACCGAGCTCAAGCCTTGAAGCTATACACGGACACTTCAGAACAGTTCATCAAAGACATCCTTGAGAACAAAATCGCGGACAAGCTCCGGGCGGCCTACGAGACGTACTATTGCCACCTTGCTGGGCAGCAAGAGGTCGTCTCCTGGATTAACTCGCTTCA
>JASHVT010000015.1 GCA_030039515.1 Nitrososphaerales archaeon | reverse complement strand
CGCTGATCTCCACCATGAGAACCTACTCGCTCGTCGTTTGGGGGACGACCTTCCGTGAGTCTTCCGGCCAGAGGAAGACTGTCACCACTTCGAGGATCAGCCCTACCGCTACCAGCATTATCGCTATGAGGGCCTCGACCTGTTCGTCGGTAGCGTTGGCGCCTGATACGACCGGTCCGGAGACTCCTCCGCCGGGGAAGCCGCCCGTTCGCGTGAAGCTACCGGTGAAGTTGAACCCGCCTCCTCCTCCTGGCCCTATGGTCACGGTGTTGGTGCCGATGGTGAACGTCTCTGTCCCTGTGAGCCCGAAAGACCGAGAGGGACTAGACGAAGTCGGGAGGCTGAGCCTGGCCAAGGGGTCCGCGTAGACCATCAAGGAGACGCCCGCCACCATCAGGACCACGCTCACCAGGAGCATCGTTCGGTTCAAGTGATAGCACCTGGACAATTTTGATATTTAGCGGATTTCCTGAATGGTTCCGGAATCGTTGTCTAATCCTTCCATTATCTCCTGCACGACAGAAACGGGAGGGTTGGGGTGCCCCGATGTTCAATTCGTTTATCTACCTCACCGACGCTCGTAGGGATTATGGGAAGAAGGGCTGCCATGAACGCCCGCAAGAGAAGGCAGCGAGTCCTCTATGGGTCGGTCGTCGTCGCGGTCATCGCACTGATAGTGGTCTTCTACCTGATCTATCAAGCTGCCACTGTAGACCCTTACTCTAACTATATCGGTGACCCTGTCTCGACCGGAATCATGCAGGACCTAACGGGCGTGAGCAACAGCACGCTAAGCCAGGTAGGTGTGCCGTCGGGAGTCTCCTCGCTTACGACGCTGTCAGGTACTTTGCTGACCACGAACGGCGAGCCGGAGGTGCTCTACGTGGGTGGAGAGTTCTGCCCCTTCTGCGCCGTCGAACGGTGGGCGATAATAGTCGCGTTGTCTCAGTTCGGGACGTTCAATGGCCTAGAGTACATGCAGTCGTCCTCGACTGACGTCAATCCAAACACCCCGACCTTCACGTTCAATGGGCCGAGCTTCTCGTACACAAGCAAGGACCTCGTCTTTGTGCCTGTCGAGGAGTACAACAGGTCAGAAGCAGTCATACAGAACCTGACGACCCAGCAGAGCAGCCTGCTGTCTCAGTATGACGTCTGCTCCAGCAGCTCCACAGAGTCCAGCGGCGGAATACCGTTTGTCGACATCGCAAACATCTATGGTGTGACGTGCGGCGCGCAGAGCAGCATAGTCTTGTCGGACGAGAACTGGACCCAAGTGGCATCCAAGCTGAACGACCCGACCAGCAACGTCGCCCAACAGATTGATGGTGCCGCTAACACCCTGATCAGCGCGATCTGCGCCGCCGACCACCAGGCGGGCATAACGCCCACGGGGCCTAACGGGAACGTTTGCTCCGAGCCGTTCGCGAGCGACTTGTCCTTTGCTAGTCCCGTCCCAGCGTCCGCTCCATCGTCGTCCCTTGCCGCCGCGCCCGCGTACCTGGATCCTCGATGGACAGACTGAGTAAGGCCTTTGTGACTATTGCGGCTGTCGGTATCCCAGACGCGCTATACCACGCTTACGACGAGCTGACCGCATACACAGGTCCGGGAACAGGGTTCTGTAACACTCACCTCGTCTGGTGGGATATACTGGTGAGCTGCGGGAGCGTCTTCAGGAGCGGATTCACGAGGTTCCCACCGGGCTATGGCTTGGCGATGTGGGTCTATGGAGTGATCTGGTTCCCCTTGATCCTGGCGCTAGGGCTCTGGTTCGCCCGGAGGAACGGGACGATTAACGGGAGCCTGCTCATGCCGCTCCTGATGGTCGGCAACCTGTTCACGCTCTATCTCTGGTACCTCGAGCTCGGCGTGATTCACGCCATCTGCCCCGTATGCGTCAGCATGTACGTCCTGAACTATGTCATGACGGCGCTGGCCGGCAAGTCGTTGCTTGCCGCTTGATTGCCTTTTCATCGCGCGATAGCTGCAGCAGACGGAACCGTAGCGACGGTTCTGTCAACTTGGCGGTTGAGCGGTCGACTTCCTCGAGTTATGAGCGATTTCCTCGAGCCCCGCGATTTTTGCTGCCTGGTCCAAACACACCAGGACCATGAGCAAGCTTACGACGCCTACTCCGAGATAGAAGTATGGGCTGATATGTGGAGAGACAGTTTCAACGAATTGAATAATGTTCTGCACGCCAAGAGCGAGAAAGAGTCCTACAACTACAAGAGTTATATCAACTCGAAAACTTCTCAGTTTTTCTTCAGATTTTTCATTTTTTTCTGCCTCGGGTTCTGCCATTCCATAAGTTCTTTCTTCGGTTCTGAATTTAATCCTTCTTTGACGCTTGGCCGACCAACTTACCAGAACCGTAGCGACCTATGCATAAATACCCAGGTCGGGACGGGGCCCTTAGTTGAAGGTAGAGAGAAGGGCGATAAGCACCGTCTTGATTGTCGTGATTGTCGTAGTGATAGCAGCCGCGGGCGCCGGAGGATACTACGCGCTGACGCTGTCTAGTTCTCCGAGTTCAAAGACACAAACCTCGACGTCGTCAACATCTAGTGAGACTTCTACCAGCGCATCGAGCTCTAGCTCCAGCTCTACCAGCGCATTAAGCACGACGTCCACGCCAACCACTGTTTCCTCGACTACCACGTCGAGTTCGGCTACGTCGTCCATCTCGACAGCCTCGAGCACCTCTTCTTCCTCTGAGACCACTCAGACGACGGCTTCATCCTGTAGCACAACCGTGACGACCACGACATCGAACAACCCAACAGTAACGGTGCAGGTGGACGTGATACCTCTTCTGCAAACGCTGTCGAACATGTCAATCTCTTACTCTGGCATGAGCAATGGGTCGAGCTTCAGCTTCACGTCCTCGTATCAGGTCGTCTCCTCAAGCACCTCCGGAAGCGTTACGACATACGAGGTCAACATCTCGTTCGAGTATGGAGGATCCCCCTTCACCTCCGTTGCCTGGGTCCAATCAAACGGGACTGTCGTCGCGTACGACGAATTTGGCCTCAACACCACCGGATCAGAGGCGACGAGTTCTTTCGTGTCCTCCATGACTCCTTTCATCGAAGACAGCTCGCTTAGCGCAAGCGCAATGGCTCTGTACCCCAGCCCCTACTTCACTGCTTCCGGGTCGGTGTACGCCCAGTCGTTTGGAAGCACCGGCGCCTCCTTCTTCGACCAGAACTACACCGCATCTACCCTCCCAGAGAACTTCAGCCAATGCGGCTACTCGGGCTCCCTGACGGCCTTCTCCATCACAATCGGCAAGCTCCAGCAGACCAGCTTCTTCCTCGTGATGAACGAGCACATCGTGGGAGTCTGGGACGGGGAGAACGTCAACTTCACGATCCAAGTCACGTGGGCCAGCAAGGCTGCCTAGAAGACCGAAAAAGTGGGAATCCGGGCGAGAACGCCCGAACTACTCTACATCAGACTGCCAAAGTCCTATGGTGTTGCCTTCCGTGTCCTCAAAGTAGGCGCTGAAGCCCATGTCGCCGACAGGCGTCTTCTTCCCTGTCTGCTTCCCTCCGAGCCTCTTGATCGTCGCCATCGCCGCGTCGATGTCTTTGACGTTGATGGTGACGGTGACGGCCTCCAAGCCCATGAACCCCTTCTTCCCCATGCCCCCGTTGATGGAGCCGGGAGTGGTGGGCATCCTGTTCTTGTCGGTCTCTGTCGTCTGGAGGCTCCAGTACTCCGCGCCTGGGAACTGGCTCAACTTCCAGCCGAAGGCCTTGGAGTAGAAGTCAGACGCTCTCTTGATGTCTTTGGCAGGTATTTCGAAGTGGACTACCGAGTCCATGGTTCTGCCTCCTTCCCGGACCTATTAAAGGGGCGACAGGCTGGACGAGTCTCTGGGAAGCGTCTCGATGAAAGTGTTCGGCTTCCTGGATGCTGGCTAATCTTGACCTACGCCGCACACGACTCCACTCTGTCTTATATCCCGATGGCTTCCCTACGACAGCGAGGTGAACAGTCAATTGGAAACGATGACAAAGACGCTCCCTCGCTGGGCGAGGATCTTCGGCATAGTCGTAGGCGTGGTCTCGATACTCGCCGGAGTACTGGTCCTGGTTTATCCCGGTCTCGGGCTCTTCGTGGTGGTCTATCTTCTCGCGTTCGCACTGATTCTGCTGGGCTTCGAGAGGCTAGCCATGGGGATCTCCGGGCACCCGTACACCGCCCAGAAGAAAGAGCTGGTGTCGACGTAGCGCAGACGCGACAGCCCGCGGTGCTAGGATGGTAGCGACTTCAGGAGGTCCGCGAACCTGGGGTCGCTCCTGACCTTGTCCAGATACGGAGCGTATCGAATGGTCTCTGGCTCGATGTCCTTGTGCGCGAGTTCCTCGTAGACCCACTTGAAGAAGCCGTCGGCGTCGCCCA
>JASHVT010000167.1 GCA_030039515.1 Nitrososphaerales archaeon | reverse complement strand
ACCGGATACATCTACGTGGCGAACGCAGTCAGCGGGGGGCAACAGGGCGAAAACACGGTGTCAGTGATATCGGGTACCACGGTCGTCGCCACGGTCCAGAACGTCGAGCTCTCGGACATCGGCACGGAGATCGTCCTTGCGGCAGGGAACATCTACGTCCCCGTCGCGACCGGCCTCGTGGCTGTCTCGGGAGAGAGTGTGCTCGCCAACCTGACGAGCGTGACATGCGGCGACTCTGGCTACCTCGGGGTGGACAACGCCACTGGGGTCGTCTTCTATGTCTGCGGGAACCACGGGTCGTTGATACAGGGGGCGACCGCGAGCATAGTCCAGAACGACGCCAACTTCATCCAGCCCTGCGGCCAGGGATGCAACGTCCCTGCGGACCTCTCAGACCCAGTGTTCGACCCGAGCAACGGTGACATGTACATCTCCTCCGGACCGTACAACCAGACGCTCGTCACCAGCGGGGGTCCTGGTACACTGGTCTCAGTCGGACAGTTCCCGTCAGTCCCAGGGGTCGACCCGAGCACCGGCGATGTCTACGTGCCTAACACGGGATGCGAGTACAGCACCGTTGGGCTCTGCTCGATCTCTGTGATCTCGGGAATCTCGGTAGTCGCTACGATACCACTGACCGTTGAGCCGGGGACCCCGGCCTACGACCCCGCCGACGGGTACATGTACATCCCAGAAGGATGCCCGAACGGTGCCGGGTACAACTGTGCGATCGGGGTCTTCTCCGGCACCAGCCCCCTCGCGACCCTCACCGTTCACTCCGACGACTGCGGGGGGTCAAACAACTGCACCCCTCTGGTCTTCGACCCGACCAATGGATACATGTTCGTCAACGACGGCAACCACGTCGAGTGGATCTCTGGGACCAGCGATCTCGGCCTCGCCACCCCCGTTCCCGAAGGCTATTCCAACGCGGAGTATACGCCGGCGCTCGACGCTCAGACGAACACGCTGTACGAGTCAGGCGGGTACAACTACGTCTACGCGATGTCCATTCCTGACCTGATTTCGTCGAATGAGTTGACTACGACGAGTCAGAGCACCGTGGTCGCGACGTCCACGAATGCTACTTCAACCACCTCCTCCTCAAGCGGCGGGATCCCTGAGTTCCCATACGCGCCGGGAGTGGCGGTTTCGTTCGCGGCCCTGCTCGTTGCGTCCTATCTCCTCGTCAGGCGCGTTTCGCGCGCCACGAGGGTGCCGATGCGGGCGTCCTAGCCTCTGTGCGCTTGGAGTGACGCCCCGGTGAAATTGAAGGGCGTCTGTTACGACTCTGGGTCATACATGGCTTACAATTGGCGTCCGGACTTCGATCTCGCCACGGTCCGACGAGAGCTAGAGATAATAGAAGAAGACCTCCACTGCAACGCGATAAGGATAACGGGGCAGGACATCGGTCGTCTGACCGCGAGCGCTCGAGCGGCCCTTGAGCGAGGGTTGGAGGTCTGGTTCACCCCGACGCTGTGGGATAAGGGGCAAGGGGAAACTCTGGCGCTCATCGTGAAAGCAGCAGGTGAAGCGGAGAAGCTAAGCCAAGAGTACCCAGACAAGGTCGTCTTCGTCGTAGGCGGCGAGTTTACTCTCTTCGTAAACGGCATAGTCGAGGGCAGCAACGTTGTGGAGAGGATGGCGGCCATATCGAGGAAGTTCGGGCGGGTGGGACAGGGAGCGCAACAGACCGCCGACCCAACGGAGGCAATCGCTCGTCTCAAATCAGCAGGGCATAACCAGTCGCTCGGTAGCTTCCTGGGGAGCGTCGCTGCCTCGGTGAGGCCGGCGTTCCACGGAAAGATAGCATACGCCTCGATTGTGTGGGAGTCGGTAGACTGGAGTCTGTTCGACTTCGTGGGGCTGGACCACTACCGGGCTGCAAGAGTCAAGGATCGCTACGCGGATTTGCTCAAGCCTGCCTTCGAGACTGGAAAGCCTGTCGTCATAACCGAATTCGGAGTCCAGACCTACGAGGGAGCGGAGGTCAACGGAGCGGGCCTGGGCGGAAACATCATCGACTACAGGTCGCAGTTCTTTCATCGCAGGCTGCCCTTGCTGGGGAGACTGATTAGACCCAAACTGGTGAGCGGAAAGCACGTGAGAGACGAGGGCTTGCAGGCTCGAGAGCTGGTCGACCAGCTGACCATCCTCGATAACGCGGGCGTCTACGGCGCCTTCGTGTCATCGTTTGTCGAGCAAACCAAGCCGTACGATGATGACCCGAGATACGACCTTGATATGGGGAGCATGAGCCTCGTAAAATACTACGAAGGCGGGAAGAGACGCGGCACGACCTACCCGGACTTGCCTTGGGAGCCAAAGGAGTCCTTCCGGGCGGTCGCCGATTACTTCGCGAAGCACTAGCAGGAAGAGAGTCGACGAGCCCGCGGCCCGGTGAGAGAAGCGGTTCGATGACCCGTAGGCGGCGATGCATGACAGTCATAGCGGGTCGTCGCCCATTGTCGTTGTGCCCTCGACAGGTTGGAGATCCTGGTCAGCGCCCCCACCCTCGCGAGGATCTCCGAAGATGAGCGGCCTGTTCTATCGAGAGGATGACCGGGCTCGTGGACCACCCCTCTACCTGCATACCCCCTCCCGAGCTTCCATTCCAGATATGCCTCAGAGAGGTCTCTGCATCCTGTTTGAGCTCTGCTCGTCGCACGGCAAAGTCACGGCTGCTGAGACTTCTCTAGTCACGTCAGGTGATGACATTGCGTGAGCCAAGTATATAATCGGAGGAGGGCATTGACGTCGCATGGGCGTAACGCGCGTGTCAGCCGGAACCGCCGCGAAACTGGACCGGGTCGACGGCGACTTGGAGGCCGAGGACCACGCCATCATCCAGGCCATGAACGGTAGGTCGGTCACTATCACGGGGAGCGCACGCTTCGAGGGGAGCGTGGAGGTGGACTGCGACCTCGAATGCGGCTCCCTCGAGTCGACGGACGGTATCGCCAGGATCAACGGGAGCTTCGTCTCCCACAGAGGGGTGGACGTCGACGACGCCCTCTACGTGAAGGGGAACGTGAGGTCGGCAAGGATCGAGGTGGGAGGCAGGCTCTCTGTGGGAGGCGCCCTTGAGGCCGAAAGGGTCGACGTCGGAAGCTCGCTAGAGGTGCAGGGTGACGCCTCAGTCGGCTCGGTCGAAGTAGGAGGGTCTTTCGAGGTCCGAGGGACCACGAAGGTGAAGGAGTTTGATGTCGGCGGCAGGGTCAGCCTTGAAGGGGGCGAGGTCACCGGACGTGCCGAGGTCGGGGGGACGCTCATCTCGAGGAAGCCGCTGAGGTTCGGCGACATCCAGGTGGGAGGGACCATCGAGCTCTTCGGCGGCGAAGGCGGGTCCGTCGAAGTCGGAGGCTCTCTCAGGACCGCGGGCGGATTCAGCTGCAGGAGGATCGAGGTGGGAGGAGTCCTCGAAGCCGAAGGAAACCTCACAGGCCACGAGGCCGAGGTCGGGGGGACTTTCAGGGTGAGCGGGAGCGTCGCCCTCGACGGGCACCTCGAAGTCGGCGGCGTGGCAGACGTCGGGAAGGTCCTAGCCGCCGCCGGCCTGGAAGTCGGGGGGAGCTTCAGGGCTGCCAAGGCGCTCGTGGCCGGCGAAGCTGAGGTGGGCGGCGACCTGAAGACCACCGAAGGTCTGAAGGCCGAGTCCGTGGAGATCGGCAAGGGAGCTTCGTGCGCCGGGGTCATAGTGGGCGTCGCGGTCCACATCGAACGCTCGTCGAAGGTCCAGGACGTCTACTGTTCTCATCTCGATGCGGAGAGGGGCGCGAGAATGGGAAACGTCTTCGCGGAGAGCGCGCGCCTAGAGGACGACTGCGCGGTCGCGAAGGTCGTCTACACTAGGGACCTGACGGAAGGCAGCCGGATAAGCCATCAAGCTCCGTCCCAGAAGGTCGACTCCCTCCCGCCGTTTCCGCTATGACCTATCGCTTCGCGGGCTTGATATCTTGAGCGACAGGACCTCGAAGCGCTCGAAGACCGACATATACGCGTCGATACTGGACGTCGTGCGGAGGTATCCGGGTGGAGGCAGGATTACAAAGGTCTCGTACGGCGTGGGCGTCCCGCTGGACCGCCTCAGGGTGATGTTCGACGACCTGATAGACTACGGCCTCCTCAGAAGGGCGGAGTCCGAGGGTGAGACGAGGTATGCCTGCACTCCGCGCGGCGCAGAGTTCCTGGAGACCTACTGGAAGATGAACGGATACCTCGAGGCCTTCGAGGAGAAGCCGACCAGGGGTCTCGCCGCGATAATGTTCTCCGACATTGTGGGGTTCACTGCGTTGACCCAGAAGAACGAGGGCCGCGCTCTCCAGTTGCTCGAGGAGTACAGGTCGCTGACGAGGAGGGCGCTCGCCAAGTACAAGGGGAGGGAGGTCAAGACGATGGGCGACGGCTTCATGGTCGAGTTCACGAGCGCGCTCGAGGCCTCGGAGTGCGCTGTAGAGATCCAGCGCCTCATGCAGGAGCGCAACATGAAGGTAAGCGCGGGGGACAAGCTTTGGGCCAGGATCGGCATACACGTCGGGGACGTGGAGAGGAAAGGCAGCGACATCCTCGGAGACGCAGTCAACATCGCGAGCAGGGTCTACTCGTTCGCCGACGCGGGAGGGATCTGCATCACCCGCCAGGTCTTCGACCAGATATGGAACAAGATCGGGAACCACCTGACGGAGATCGGGAAGAGGGACGCCAAGAACCTCGACTCGCCCATCGAGCTATTCGCGGTGGACCTCCCGTGGTCGACCGAAGCCCCCGGCCTCGAGAGGTAGCGGGTCGTCAGATTCAAGCTCATATACCGACGGGCGACTCGGCGCGCGAGATGAGGCTGACAGCCGCGATGTTCTATGCGCTGGCCGCGATGGTGTTCATCCAGCTTGTCACCGGCGGCCTGAGGATCTTCGGATACATAGGCGAGAGCACCCACATACTCGCCGGCTTCATCACCTTCGGCCTCGCTGTCGCGACTCTGGTCGTCTCGGTCGTGTCCAAGCCGAGATACAGGGCCGCTGTCTCAATCTCCGCGGTGATCACAGTCCTCGTCTTCGTCCAGGGCCTTCTGGGTTTCGCGTATCTCGACTCAAGCTCGGGCAACATGGCGATCATCTTCGTCCACTACCTGAACGCGCTGGTGATCTACGGCGCTTCCATGTCCGGGGTCTTCTCCGCCATGCGCACGTCGCACGCGGCGCCCGCCCCTGCCGTCCAGTCAGGCTGAAGGCACCACCGCCTGGGCTTCCTCCATCGGCGGAGTCTTCGGTCAGCCCGACACCCATGGGGGGTCCGGTTTCAACGTGTTCCCTCCGCTGACGACCGACACGCTCTCCCCCTGCGGTCCAGCCTTCCTGAACGCGGCGATCGAAGCGACGCCCGCCATCTCCGCCAGCAGCCCGTACTCCCTGTAGAACGACTTCCTCTCCTCGTCCATTTCGTTGTCTGTGACCTCGACCGCGTCCCCTCCCGTCTCCCTTATCCCCTGGACCGCCATGTCCCCGTAGGTCGGAAACCCGACGGCTATCGCGCCGGCGTCGGTCAGCGGCTTCTGATACCTCACCTTCCGCCCCGTCCTATAGGCGAGCACTACAGGGTTTGTCAGCGCCGCTTGGACGGCGACTAGCCTTGGTCTGGCCGCACAGAGTCCGTAGCGGTGAAGCTCCGCCAACGCCTTGGCTGACGCGCTGAAGAGAGTGGCGTTCCCCACCGGGATGAACACGTTCCTCGCGTGCGCCTCCGCCATGATCTCGTAGAGCACGGTCTTCTGGCCCTCCTTCCTGTAGCCATAGTCGCCCGCCAGGAACGCCTCCTTTGCGCGCGCGTATTTGATCGCCCTCCGCTGGGCTTCTGTGAAGTCTCCGTCCACCTTGACTATCTTCGCGTCCTTAGTGTCTCTGATGTTCCTGAGCTTCAGCCAGTTCGCGTTCCTGCTCACGAAGATCACGCTCCTGATTCCTGCGAGCTTCGAGTAGTAGGCGACAGAGTAGGCCATGTTCCCGGTCGAAGCGCAGACGACCTCGTCGAAGCCGAACTCCAGGGCCTTCGCCACCTCGACCACAGACCCCCTGTCCTTGAACGACCTTGTCGGGTTCTCGGTTTCAAGCTTGAGCCACAGTCCACTCTCTGAGGCTTTCAGCAGCGTGGTGTTCCCCAACTTGTAGTGTTTGTAGAGCCCTTCGGGCAGGAGAGGCTCGTAGGACCAGAAGTCCTTCGTCAAGGTCTTGAGCTTCGGCCTCCCCAGATACGTCACTTCCAGTATCCCGCCGCACGCCTCGCATAGCTGGCTTCTGTAGTATGAAGGGTGCCTCTTCCCGCAGCTCAGGCAGTCGAGCCTATACTTCACTGGCTCCCTTTTGTTTAGCGAGGATTTAACGC
>JASHVT010000014.1 GCA_030039515.1 Nitrososphaerales archaeon | reverse complement strand
ACCGCCGCAGCGACCCTGAGCCTCCCCTTGGCGTCCTTCGTCGCCGAAGGGAACAGACGCCTCTTCAGGATGTCCTTGGACGTGATGAGCCCGGCGAGCCTTCCTCGCGAGTCCAGCAGCGGCAGCTTCTCTATCTTGTTGTCCCTCAGGAGCCTCTTTGCCTGCTCGAGCGGGACGCCCTTGGGTGCGGTCACGAGCCTGCCCCTGGGCGTCATCACTTCGACGAGCTTCTTCCCCAGGTCGTCCTCCAAGGATATGTCGCGCCTCGTGACTATTCCGGCGACCCTGTGGTCACTGTCGACTATCACTATGCCTCCTATGTCGTGCTCCCTTATCGCCTCCCACGCGCTGGCCACGGTCTCGTCTCCCTCCATGGTAATCGGGTCTTCTATGACGACGCCTTCAGACCGCTTGACCTTGGCGACCTCCGCCACCTCGTCCTGGGGGGAAAGGAACCTGTGGATGACACCTATCCCCCCCACCCTCGCCATCGCGACGGCCATGGAAGCCTCGGTGACCGTGTCCATGTTTGCGCTGACTATCGGGGCGCTCACCTCGATCTTCGAGGTGAACCTGGAGCGGGTGCTGACGTCCTTCCTTGACTTCACATCGGAAAGCTGCGGGACGAGGAGGACGTCGTCAAAAGTGAGGCCGACCTTTGGGCCGGGCACAGGAACCTTCACTTGACGCGCAGCCGTGCGGACCTCTTATAGCGTTTTTGCATGCCTGCCGGTGACGTGGGTGCAGGCTCGGTCTCATGCGGCGTCAGGGGCCGCCCCGTGGGCTGCGCGACGCGTGGCCACTATCCAAGGAGAACCGTCAGGGGCGATCGTCCTCGACTCGACAGCGAACCCGTAGGAGCTGAGCACCTCGACGGTCTCGGTGTCTGTCGACCTCCCGTCCGTCAGCGTGTGAGTTTCCACGATGACCACCCTGATCGAGCCCCGCCTGAACAGGCCCTCGGCGCCCTTCAGCGCCTCCACTTCGGACCCCTCGCAGTCAAGCACGATGACAGAAGGAGGCTCTGCGAACGCGACTTCGTCCAGCCTTGCCACTGACACCACTGCCTCGCCCACATATTCTCCTCCCGCTACCTTGTGCTTTGACCCGAAGGTGGTGTCCCTGGGATTCGGCATGT
The DNA here is from genome assembly GCA_030039515.1 of Nitrososphaerales archaeon. GTDB lineage: Archaea > Thermoproteota > Nitrososphaeria > Nitrososphaerales > Gagatemarchaeaceae > UBA183. The sequence continues at coordinate 1,484 of JASHVT010000014.1, read as the reverse complement.
AGAAGTTCATGTTCTCGCTGCTGACTCCCGCACCCAGGTTGTGCAACGTGACGTTCCTTCGCCCGCTCAGGTTCTCTCGCAGGCGGATGAAGACCTGAGGGTTGGGCTCGAAGGCGTGCACGTGCCGGGCGAGGTCTGAGAGAAGGGCGGTCGCACCGCCAATGTTCGCTCCTACCTCGATTACTACGTCGTCATGTGTTATGTGGCGCGGAAAGAGGGTGTATGCGATTTCCTCGGCCCTCAACCCTTCCATCGCCTATCACTCGACTGCCATGAGCCGGGCGTGTTCGGCTCCTAGCGCATGCGCCGCCTCACGGCTGGCGCTCCTTCCAGCTGGCTGGCGCTCCATCGACATTTGCTGTGCTCCGACGCCTTGACTCTAATCACAGGCAATTAAGCATTACACCCTCGTTGCCGGAGCTCAGCCATCGAACTTCCATCCCCTTCCCTATGGCCCTTGGTTCTAAGGGCCTCCCAGACTTGGGCGGGCCTATGGGTACTACGATGTGGTGACGCGCCGGGAGTGGGATTTGAACCCACAACCCGCTTTCGCGAGACAGGCTCGCCAGACTTTTGAATTCCAGGCCTGCGCAGCAGACGCCTCTGCGCCCTACCAGGTTAGGCGATCCCGGCAGGGCCGGGCCGAGCGCGGTGGCTTAAAAGCCATGAACCGGACGGATTTCTAGGTGTGCATCTGGCGCTACTTTCTCCAGAGCTTCGGGTACGTCTCCTTCCTCATTATGACCCTGTCCGTGGTGGCGACGAGGCCCCGGCGGGCGCCCTTCATCTCCTCCGTTGAGATCAGCGCCTTCCCCAGGGCGACCAACTCCCCCTTCTGCGACATCATGGCGACCGTGTCTCCCTTCGCGATTGCCTCCGAAGCTGACAGCACGCCTGGCATTGCAAGCCTCGCTCCGTAGCACACGGCGTCGACCGCCGAGTCTCGGGCTACGATCCGTTTGAGGTCTCCCAAAACGACCTCCACGGGGCTGACAGCCCTCCTCAACGGGGCATCGTCGCCTTCCTTCAACTTGAAGACCGCGTCGTTGAGCTGGTGGAGCGTCACGAACCCCTGAGCCTCGCTCAGCGGCCCCACGATAGTGCGCCTGAGCTCCACCATCGTCGCGCCCACTCCCAGCACCTCTCCGATGTCGTAGACCAGCTTCCGCACGTATGTCCCGGACTGGCACAGGCATCTGAATAGGTGGAGGTTCCCCGCGCTCTCGACGACTTCGAGCTCATGGACGGTCCTGGTCCTCGTCTGCCTGCTCACCGAGGAGCGCTGCGGGGGCCTCTGGAATATCTCGCCCTTGAACTCGGCGACCGCGCCCTCCAGCCGGCCCCGTGGCACGGAAGAGTGGACGCGCATCACCCCCCAGTACTCCTTTGGGAAGAGGAGCAGGAGGCCCAGCGCCTTCGTCGACTGTCCCAGGCCTATCGGCAGGAGCCCGGACACAGGAGGGTCGAGCGTGCCGCTGTGGCCA
>JASHVT010000166.1 GCA_030039515.1 Nitrososphaerales archaeon | reverse complement strand
CACCTCCTTTGGCGGGATTCCCAGTCCGGTCGTCAGGAGCTCGAAGTCGAGGTCGATGGTCCTGTCCTTCCAGTAGCCCTCCTTGTTGTTCAGGGCGGTCTGGCCCATCATCACGAAGGCAGTGAAGTGCTTCCCCGAGACGCCGACGCTTGGGATGTCGTTGAATCTAAGGCACACCTGAGGCACTATCAGGGGGTTCCTCGGGAGCTGGAAGGTGACCCTCCCTGCCTCCACCCTCTGGAAGTCGATTATCGAGGCCACGGTGAAGTAGAGGTCCGGCCGCCACCGTGCAACCACCGGGTATCTCTTGACGCTCGCATGCCCCTCCTTGATGAAGAACTTCTCCACCGTCCTCCACGTCTCTATCATGCCCATCTTCTTCCTCGTCGGAGGGCTGCCGATGAACGAGTAGGGAGAGCAGGGGGGGTCGTCGCAGCGCAGTCTCTTCGCGTCGAGGGTCCAGAAGTACCTGCCGCAGCTTTCGCATCTCTTCCGGACGAACCCCTCTCTCTTGAAGAGGTCGACCATGTAGTACTTCTTGTACTCAGACGAGAATTTGGATCGAAGGACGTCCTTCTTGTCGCTCAATCTGGACTACTTTGGCCGAACGGTGCCGGCCTCTGAAGTAGATAAAGTTGGGACGCGTTTCACGACTTCCCTCCCCGAGCCGTTCAAACAGTTAAATACGGAACGGAGTTCGCATGCCCGAGAATCTTCATGGAGTACGTCTATGCCGCGCTGCTGCTCCACAAGCTGGGCAAGCCTGTAAACGAGGAGAACCTGACGAGCGTAGTGAAGGCCACCGGAGCGGCTCCTGACACCGTGAAGATCAAGGCACTGGCTTCGGCCCTGAGCGAGGTAAACATAGACGAAGCTCTGAAGAACGCCTCGGCGATGGCCATGGCGCCTGTGGCGGCAGCCGCGCCGGCAGCGGGAGCAGCGAAGGCGGAGGAGAAGCCGAAGGAAGAGGAGAAGAAGGAGGAAGAGGCCCTACAGGGTCTCGCTTCGCTCTTCGGTTAGAACGAGAAGCTCTCAGGACCTACTGCATTCCCTTTTCTGCAGCCTTTGCCGTCAGCGCAGCTGCCTCGGCTTCGGCCCTGCCCAATATGGCGGAAGCCGTCTCCTTGGTGACTATTCCCGCATCGATGGCCAGTGCCATGGCCTCCCTGTACGCCTTTGCGATTATCTCGCCGGACGTGTCTTTGGTGAAGTACCCCACTTCTATGGCCAGCCCTCTCGAAGACCTGTATGCGTCGATCAGGCTCTTCCTGTACTGCTCCAGGTCTATTGCCACGAGGTCGCCGGAGTAGACCAAGCCTTCCTCGTACGCGAGCGATATCGTCAGTCCGGCTCGGATAGGCTTGATGTTGAGCTTGGACAGAAGGCTCGCGAGCTTCGGCGAGATGAGGTCGCCCTTCTTGACTGCTACGGAGTCCTTGTTTACCCAAATGCTCCCAGACTCGATCTTGGTCGCGATGCCAGCCTCTCTGAACTCGCTGAGGACGGGCCCGGCGGGAAGGCTCGTGTTGCCGGCAGGGACCACGATGTCGTCGGGCGGCCTGTCCCCCGCCCTAGCTGGAAGGTAGACCTTGTTCTTGTCGAGCGTCAGGAAGAGCTTGAATGGGTCGTAGGTCGAGAAGATCAGCGCATTCTGCCCGGTGAGCTTGGAAAGGAGTTGGTCGGCGTTCTTGATGCCGGCCTTCTTCAGTCCGAGGATCGCCAGCTTGTTCTTCACGACGAGGACCTCCGCGTTCCCCCTGAGAGCCTTCCTCACGGCCATCAGCTGGGTCGCTCGGACCTTCGACAGGCTAGTCACCGCGAGGACGGGATATTGCTGCGCGAGCGAGGAGACCTTGTCAATCAGGCTCGCCTTCTTCGTGTTGTGCTTCCGCTCGTGCACTTGGACCGTCTGACTCATGCTATTCGACCGCCTGCTTTACCGGCTTTCCCATCGTCGTCTTGACCATTATCGTGCGTATGTTCCTGTCTCCGTTCGGAAGCTTCTTCGAGACCGCGCTGACGACGGCGACTATGTTCTCCGCGAGGTCGCTGTCAGACAAGGCGCTGTCCCCCACCTTAGCCATCACTCCCAGCGACGCCCTGCTCCTGACCCTGACGGCCGTCCTCATCCTGGATATCATCGTCTCCACAGGAGCGTTCGGGGGGACGGGCGTGGGGATTTTCCCCTTCGGTCCTAGGGCCTGGCCCAGGACCTTGCCTATCCTCGGCATCAGCGCAGTGTCTGCGAGGAAGAAGTCGTACGACCTGGCTAGCTTCTTCGCGTCTCTCTTGCTCCCTCCGTAGTTCTCCAGCTGAGAAGGGTCAATCACCATGCTGGCCTTCGCGCCCTTGGCCCTGACCGCAAGGTCTCCTGAGCCGATGAAGCAGACTTTCGCTTGTTTCGAGGTCGGGTGGGGAAGGTAGACTATCTCGTTGATGTTCAGGTCGGTCTTCTTCGGGTCGACATCTCTGAGGGTGACCACGGCCTCGACCGACTGTGCGAACTTTGTAGTCTTCGACTGGTCCTTGCCTTTCTTGACCAGTTCTGCCAGCTGCTGGTTTGATAACATTCACTGTTCACGAGTTCGGATTTCGCTTCCCCTCCGAAGCCGATAAAAGCATTTGTGTCAGAATGAGACAGTTCGCTGTGCCGAGAGGTTCAGCCATCAACGGGACAGAGCATTGCTCTATACTTTCTTGCATATCCTAGAGCATACTTCGAGAACCCATTTTATCTCCGGCAGCACACTTGAGCCCAATGATGCAAAATACAAGAACGATGGCCCCTGGCTTGGCGCCACGTGGGGGGGTGTCCGCTCAGGGTCTCGCAGCTCTGCTGGCCCTGGCCGGATCGAGACAGCTCGATGTCGTCGCCCTTAGAACGCGGATGAAGTTGGACGAGTCGGGTTTCAACTCCATGCTGGACTGGCTCCAGAGGGAGTATCTCGTCGACATAGTCTGCCGCCCCGGGGGCGGACAGGCAAAGGAAACAGTGGAGCTAACCGACCGCGGGGAGGCCGTCCTTCTCGGCTTGCTCGAGAGGATGTGCGAATTGCCGGAATTCCGCTGAGTCGACCAGCTCTAGACGGCCTGTGGTTCGGTCACGGTCAGGTCTATGGCTATCTCCGCTATGTCTGACCCATACTCGGCCGCCCGCCTGATGTCTTCCAACATCAGCTTGATCGAAGCAACCTGGCTGCCGCTCATCCTAGACGAGAGTATCTCGCTACCTATCTTTCCCTCCATCTGAATCACGTCGGTCGTCCTTTTTATCGCCTCTTCGGCCATCTTAGCGTCCAGCCTGAGCAGCGCTGATATCGAACTGTCGAACACCTTACGCGACATGGCTGTTATCTCCCGCACCTTCTGTATGGCCGGGTCGCTCAGGCCCTGGAGGTTCTCCGCCTCGGCGGCTATGCCCGCGGCATGATCAGCGACCCTCTCGGTGCTCTTGAGGACCAACCTGTAGCCTAGGCAGTCCCTGGTCGAAGACAGGCCTATCTCCTGGATCACGGACCTGTCTCTCACAGCGATGTTCAGTTGCCTGAGGAGGAAGTGATAGAACCTGTCGACCTCGTCGTCGCGTTCGATCACCTCCTCGGCCATGGCCTTGCCCCCCCTGCTGAGCACGCCGACCGAGTCGGTGAGCATTCCTGCGGCAATTATCGCCATCCTCTCCAGGGCCTTCTTCAAAGGGAGGTCGATGTAGCCGGACAGGCACTGGGTCAGAATTGCCGCAGAGGTCTCTTCGATAATCTCGACGCCCACGAGCTTCCTCCTGATTCCTTCACGAATGAACCCCCTGAGGGACGGATCGGCCTTCCCCATCCCGATCCTTATCGTGTCGTAGCCGGCGAGATAATACGATATGAAGTGACGCAGCAGCGTGTCTTTGTCGAGTCCCTGCGCGAGGTCGAGCGTCGCTTCGGACTTTGCGGTCTCCCTGATGTCCTTCCGAGGGACGATAAGAAGCGATGCGTCTGGCTGTACCACGACGGCCACCGCATCCTTGGGCTTCAGGCCCACGTCGGTGACCCAACTCTTCGGCAAGGACACCACGAAGCTGTTGCCACCGGTGACCTGGACCTTTCTGAATTCCACCAACGCGGAAGGCACCTCTATTGCCAATATATAAGATGTACAATCCATATGCAGTAAATAGCCACTGTACCTCTCGCGCCGTGCATCTTGCGCACGCGCGCGGTCCATGAGTGAGGACGGTGTCCTGCAAGCGCGCATTCTATATTCTATAATTCAAGCAATATAGTCTATCGGCTAGCATTAAATCGCTTCCAGCGCAGCGACCCGCACGTATACTTCTTGCCTTTCTTGAGGAGGGAGTCGGGCGAGCGTCACGACCTCCCCCACGCGGCCGTCTCTCGCAGATTCGACCTCCGGAGTCGTCGCCGATAATGAGTGGCAACGCGTCAATCGTCAGGCTCTCGATAATCGCGGCGATCCTGCTCTTGGCGGGGCTCCTCGTCCTATTTGTCCTCGCGTCCGCGCCCCTTTACTTCGCGCTCACTAGTGTAGGCCTGGTCCTGTTCCTCTATGTCTGCTATCGGATCATTGCTCAGCTAGGCGGCCAAAGGACTGTCGCGGCGCCCAGGCGCTCTTCCCTCGGCGACTTGGTGTTCATGTGCATAGTCGTCGTGATAGCGTCTGCGATACCTATCCTGTCGCTCATCTACTTCTACGAGCTGATTTCAGGGTCGCTGCCTACTATCCTGGCGTTTGGCTTCAGTTTCGTCACGACCTCGGTCTTCGATTCGATCAACAACGTGTACGGGGTCTATCCCGAGCTCATGGGTAGCCTCGTGACGACCGCGATCGCTCTCCTCATCGGTGTGCCGGTCAGCATAGGTGTTGCTGTCTTCCTCTCCGAGGTCTCGCCGGGAAGAATCCGGCCAATCCTTTCGTTCCTAGTCGAGATGCTTGCCGCGGTACCCAGCGTCGTCTACGGCATATGGGGCTTGTTCATCCTGGCCCCTTTCCTGACACATGACGTCTATCCGAATGTCGAGCACTATCTCGGTTTCATACCGATATTCAGTTGCCCTGACACCTTCAAGCCGTGCTACTTCTACACTACAGACGTCATGTCGGCTGGGATAATCCTCTCGATAATGATGATCCCAATAATCGCAGCAATCTCCAGAGACGCCCTGCAGTCAGTGCCGGACTCCCAGCGCGAGGCTGCATACGCCCTCGGGGCGACCAAGTCAGAGGCGGTGAACATGTCAGTACTGAGCTACGCCCGCCCGGGTGTCATAGCGGCGGTGTTCTTGGGTTTCGCAAGAGCCTATGGAGAGACTATGGCGGTGACGTTTCTCATCGGGAACGCGACCGTCTTCACCGCATCCCTCTTCAGTCCAGGCTATACGCTGGCCGCCATCATCGCGAACCAGTTCACCGAGGCGACCGGTCCGCTCAACACCTCGGCCCTGATAGAAGCGGGGCTCCTTCTACTGGCTGTGTCCTTCGCAGCGAGCTTCCTTGGCAGGCTCATCATCAGAAAGTTCGTGAAATCAAGGGAGGCCTCTTCGCTAATTTGAAGCTGAGAAGGATACTGCTCAACAGGATCTGGCTCGTCCTCACAGTGTTGGCCGTGGCGTTCGCCATAGTGCCCCTCCTGGCGATAGTCATCCAGGTTACCCTAAAGGGGGTCCCAGCCCTTAGCATCGACTTCTTCACTCGCCTCCCTCCCACGCCGTACCCTTCGCCCGGGTGGAACACCGGGGGCCTAGGAAACGCAATCGAAGGAACGCTCATCCTTGTCGCGCTCTCCAGCGCGATAGGAATCCCGATAGGGGTCATCTCGGGGATCTACGTCTCCGAATACGGCCGAAACGCCTACGGCTCGGCGATCGGCTTCCTAGGCGAGGTCCTTGCCGGGATCCCCTCGATCGTTACGGGCATCCTGGTGTACACGCTGGTAGTCGTACCACTGCACGGATACTCTCTCACGGCTGGCGCGATAGCGCTTGGGTCGATAATGATTCCCATAGTCTCGAACACGTCTGGGGTCGCTCTCAAGGCGGTTCCAAATTCGATCCGGGAGGCTGCGCACGGCCTTGGAGTCAGAAAGTGGAGGACAACCCTGCTTGTCACCGTGAATGCTAGAAAGAGCATCGCGACCGCATCTCTGCTCGCCGTCGCCCGTATCGCCGGTGAGACGGCGCCCCTGATCATGACGGCGGGAATCAGCGTGCTGTGGTTCAGGGGCCTGAGCAAGCCGGTCGCCTCCCTTACCTACTATGTGTACTACTATGCTCTGTCCCCTTACAGCAACTATAAGTCACTCGCCTGGGGCGCAGCGTTCATACTGATAGTGATCGTGATGGGGATAAACATCGGGGTAAGGCTGCTGACGAGGGAGAAGAAGGTCTATGCTTGAATCGACATCCCAAGTAGGGGCCGAGGCTCCTCGCGCCAACAGCGGCGCGGGCCAAGGCGTCAAACTGGACGTGGTCGACCTTACCGCCTGGTACGGAAAGAAACAGGCAATCTCCAACGTGTCATTCCCGATCGTGGACAATGAGGTGACGGCGATAATCGGGCCTTCAGGCTGCGGGAAGTCCACGCTCATCCGATGCCTGAACCGGATGCACGAGCTCATACCAGGTTCAAAGGTCGAAGGGAAAGTGCTTCTCGACGGTTCAGACATCTACAACTCCAACCTGAACCCGGCGGACATCAGGAGGAGGATAGGCATGGTGTTCCAAAAGCCCAATCCATTCCCGAACATGTCCATCCGCGACAATGTAGTGGCAGGCCTGAAGCTGAACGGCGTCAGAGACAAGAAGAAGCTGGACGAGGTCGCGCAGAGGTGCCTCCGGCAGGTTCACCTCTGGGACGAAGTGAAGGATGAGCTGAAGAAGTCGGGAGCCAGTCTGTCAGGGGGTCAGCAACAGAGGCTCTGCATCGCTAGGGCGCTCGCGGTCGACCCTGAAGTCATGCTGATGGACGAGCCGTGCTCGGCGCTCGACCCGACTGCCACTGCGAAGATAGAGGAGCTGATTATCTCCCTCAAGAGGGAGCTCCACTACACCATCGCTATCGTGACCCACAACATGCAGCAAGCGGCGAGAGTCGCAGACAGGACTGCGTTCATGTATCTTGGCAAGCTCATCGAGTTCGACGAAACTGTGAAAATCTTCGAGAATCCCCGTGAGCAGCTGACAGAGAGGTACGTCACCGGAAAGTTCGGGTGATGCCATGTCCAGACTGATGGACATGGGACTCGACAGGCTCAACAGCCTGCTCCTGGAGATGTCCTCGATATCAGAGAGGGCGGTCGCCGCTTCGATCGACGCCTACAGCAAGGGCGGAAAGGGCGACGAGGTCAGGGAGATGGGCGAACGCCTCAGGACCCTGCACAAGCAGGTCTCTGAACTCTCGATGGAGGTGATCGCCAGATATCAGCCCGTGGCGTCGGACCTCAGATTCCTGAAGTCCTGCCTGGAGATATCTTACGGCTTCTTCAGATACGGGCGATACGCACTGGACATCGTGGAGGTCCTGGAGATGTTCGGCGACCTGAGCAAGTGCGATCGGACCTACGTTGTGGAGACCGCTCGCAAGACCCAAGAGATGATCAGGATGAGCATAGACGCGTTCGCGAGAAGGGACGTCATCCTGGCGCGGAAGATACCCACGATGGACGACGTCGTGGACGAGAGCTACAGGGCCAACCTGAGCAGGATGCTCCATGAAAAGAAGGGCAACCTCAAGTGCTCGCTCTCCGCCACGCTGATACTGAGGTACCTGGAGAGGATCGCCGACCACGCGACGTATATCGGCGAGTCGGTGGACTACATCGTCACCGCGGTCGAACCCTCTGTCTGACCTCCGTCCCCCCTTCCGCCTATGACGATGACTTTCGTCGTCCTCCTTGCGGGCGCTATCGTGAGCTTGTCCGTCGGCCCGATTTTGACTCCGCTTCTGCTCTTCGTCGTACCATAGAGCCTCGCGTCAGCGCGCCTCGTCAGCGAGAGGCTGACCACGCTCCCCCAAGTGACCTTGTACCTCAACGGGTGGTCGTCGCTGCCTGCCCTTTCCGTATACGTCGGGTTGATGTGGCAGATTCCGACCTCGTCTTCCCCGATGATCGCCTTGGCCGCGGGGTCTACCATCCCTTCCCTGATCCTGTCGGGATAGGAGTAATACCCTGAAGCTCCCGCAGAAGTGGAGATGACCACCCCGTCGCCGATTGCCGACTCGTCTATCCTCGCCCCCTCTCCGGAGGCCTTGAGCCTGTACCTTAGGCAGTTGCTGTCTGCCCCTCGTTGCAGATATGCGTCGGTGAAGACCTCGCCGATGCTCTTCCCGTTCTTCATCACCAATAGCCTCCTGTGTTCCTGGACGTGATAGTTGCCTGCGCTGACCTCGCGAAGAGCATGAGGGAGCTCGTCGAGGAATG
>JASHVT010000165.1 GCA_030039515.1 Nitrososphaerales archaeon | reverse complement strand
CGGGATGCTCATTATCCCGAACTGCCCTGCTAGCTCCTGGTTGTCGTCTGTGTCCACCTTCACGAACTTCACCTTCCCGTCGTACTCCTTCGAGAGCTGGTCAAGGACGGGCGCCATGGCCTGGCACGGGCCGCACCAGTCGGCATAGAAGTCGACGATGACTGGCTTCCCTGACTTCACTACCTCGTCCTGGAACTGCTTGCCGTTGATGTGCATCACATTGCTTTCCAAAATGGCTCAAGTCCCACGCCCACCTGCCTCCTTATATTTCTGACTGGCCGGCTGCGACCCCGGCGGTTTCTCGCCGGCCGTGAGCTGGGTCCTTCGTAGCCACAGACTCAAGGCGCCGCGGTCGCCCCTTCGCGGCCTCCTTCACGTTCGTCCTGACTCGCGCTCGCACCAGCATCCTGATCAGCGCCACAGGCGGCTCTTCGTCGAAGGGGAAGCGGACGCATGACTTGGTCGTCGAGTAGCCGGCAAGCTCCTCCTCGTGCTGTCGTATCGTGGGTGGACGGATGTAGAGCCCGACGTGGGTCTTGAACAGCCCGAACCACGCGAGCCGGCCCTTGTAGGAATAGTATGGCATCCCGTAGCCGAATCCTTCGGTCGCCTCCGGAGCGGCCTCTCTTATCGCTCCGCGGACCTTTGTGAGCCTCCCCTGCAGCTCTCGGGGAGCCTTCGAGAGGTACTCGTCTACACGCCTAGAACGGTTCAAGACTCTCGTGCGCCTTCTCTTGGGTTGACACTCCACCGCGTGCCGAAGGTTCGAGCGCCGCACGCCTGAGGACCTCGCCGAGGGGCGCGACCTTCGTCTTCCCTCTTGAAGGGTCGTACCCCACTAGCGTGCCCTGGCTGAAGGACTTGCGGGCCAGCTCTGCGAACCCGAGCCTCGATGCGAGCTCCGACACGTCTCCCCCCTTCGCCCTTGTCTTCGGGTGGCTCGAGACTATCGAGCAGCAGTCCTTGTATTCTTCCAGAGAGGCGTCATATGTGCCGATCGACTTTGCCAGGTCCACTATCTCTTCCTTGTCGTACGTCAGGAGAGGCCTCAGGACTGGAAGTGTGCATCCGTCGTCGAAGGTCCTCAGGTTCCAGATGGTCTGGGAGGCCGCCTGGGAAAGGGAGTCGCCTGTGGACAGGGCAGACGCGCCGAACGCGGGGGCCAACAGCTCGGCAGACATCCGCATGAACCTGCGGAAGAGCGACGGCTCGAGGCTCCCTGTGACCGTCCCCAGAGTGGCTAGTTGGTACTCCGCGAAGGGCACCAGGAGGAGCGTGCACCTCCCCCCTGACTGAGAGAGTATCCTTACTATCTTCCCGACCTTGCCGTCTAGCGGGGCCCCCGGATACGGGGCCGCGAAGAAGTGCAGGTAGACTGGCCGGCAGCCGCGCTTCATCAGGAGCCACGCGGCCACGGGCGAGTCTATCCCTCCTGAGAAGAGGTGGATGACCCTCCCGGCGGTCCCCACCGGCAGGCCGCCTGGCCCTTGTACTCTGCTCGAGTAGACGAGCGCCCTTCCCTTCAGCAGGTCAACGTGCACGTTGGCGTCGGGTCGGCTGAGGCTGACCGACTTGCCGGTCGCGGCGACCACCTCCGCCCCCAGGCTCTCCTCGACCTCCTTCGAGGTCATCGCGAACGACTTGTCCGACCTGCGCGCCGTAATCCTGAATGTCGAGCCAGAGAGGGACCGCGCCTGAGAGAGGACCTCCGTCGACATCGCGGGCAATTCGGGCGGGACCGATGAAGCCTTGGCCAGCCATGACACCCCGAACACCTTCGAGAGCCTGCGGAGGACCTCGCCCTCATCAGCTCCTGTCTGGACGAAGATCCTGCTGTCGCCCTGCCTTACCGACGCGTCGAGCCCGTAGAGTGCTCGCGACACGTTCCTGGCGAGGGCCCTGGCGAACTCAGGCCTGTTCTTCCCCTTGAGAGCGACTTCGGAATAGTGGACGACGTAGCTCTGCTCCAAGGCGGGGCCGTGCCGGGCCGCCGGGGAGAAAAGGTTTGGGCGGCGCCTTCAGACTACGACCGCTATCATGGCCGCGAGGAAGATGACGGCGAGATAGGGCGCGGAGAACTTGAAGGCTAGGTATGCGTTGGCCTTCGTCGGCTCCCTGTACAGCTTGATGTTGGTCGCCAGGAGCGCGAAGTCGAAGACGACAGCCACGGAGAGGTAGATCAGAAGGCCTAACCCGTGAAGATAGACCAGGAAGAGCAGGCTCACGGGTATCAGGAGCAGCGTGTTGAACACTATGTACCTGGACGCCCTCTCCGGGCCCACGACCGAGGGGAGCATCGGTATCCCGACCCGCGAATAGTCCTGCTCGGTGATGACCGCGAGAGACCAGAAGTGGCTCGGGGTCCACACGAAGACCAGGGCCGCGAGCACCCACCCGACAAGCGCGTCGGTGGAGGTGACCGCGTACCACCCAGCGAGGGCGGCGCAGCTCCCGGCGAAACCCCCGAGCACTATGTTCCATGAGGTCCTGGGCTTCAGGACCACGGTGTAGACAGGGACGTAGACGAAGGCGCCCAGCGCTATGAAGAAGACGGCGAGCGGGTCGATGGTCGCCGCCGCCACGGCGATGCCCGCAGCCAGGAGGCCCACCCCGAGATAGATCGCATGGGAGGGCGGGACGATCCTGCCCGAGGGGAGCGGCCTGTTCATCGTCCTCTTCATCTTGGCGTCTCTGTCCATCTCGAGGTAGCTGTTGAGCGCGAGCGCCCCGCCCGAAGCGAGCGCCCCGCCTACCATCACGCCGACCAGGACCAGGAGCGAGGGGACCCCCCTGGCCGCAGCGACCGCGGAGCCGAGCGTAGCCATCAGGAGGAGCGGTATTATCTTCGGCTTCGTCAGCGCGAAGTAGTCAGAGAGTCTGG
>JASHVT010000164.1 GCA_030039515.1 Nitrososphaerales archaeon | reverse complement strand
TCAAGGCGCTGAACTATGTGGACGACTCTGGGTCTCAGTTCGCAGACGTGATAGTCGGCTTCAAGTTCCTCGGCTACTCCGACCAGCCTCCGCCAGGGACCAAGTTCGACGCGTATTGCGGGGACAGCGTATACACGAAGGTCACCCAGAGGTACTCGGAGGACCCCGCGCTCAAACAGAAGCAGTCCCTGGTCCTGAGGGCGATAGAAGAAGGCAAGGGCGAGATCGCCGACTATGCGAAGTCGGTCGTGAAGAGGATCCTTGCCGCGCAGCTCGAGACCTGCTGGAGGCTCGGGGCGAGCTACGACCTGCTGAACTGGGAATCCCAGGTGGTCCACTCCGGAATGTGGGAGAGGGTCTTCGCCATGTTGAAGGAAAATGGGATCGTCAAGCTCGAGACAGAAGGGGACAACAAGGGCTGCTGGGTCATTCCCGATCCTGACACGGGGGAGCAGAAAGTCGTCGTGAGATCTGACGGCACTGCGGTCTACGTGGCCAAGGACATCCCCTACGCTGCGTGGAAGATAGGCCTCGTCGCAGACCCGTTCGGGTACGAGCTGTATCAGGCAGCGCAGCCTAATGGGTCGGAGCTCCGTTCGACCGTCCTTTCGGGGGGGAGCAGGACAGACGACTTCGCAGGGGCGGACCAGTCCATCTCCGTGATAGACGCCAGGCAGGCGTACCTGCAGAAGATAGTGGCGAAGGTGCTCGAGAGCATGAAGGGAGGCTCCTCGGCACGATACCTTCACAGGGGATACGAGGTGGTCGCGCTCTCGAAGAGCACAGCGCAGGGCCTCGGCTTCAGGATAGAGGGCGAGTTCGCGCACATGTCGGGAAGGGCCGGCCTCTACGTGAACGTGGACACGGTGCTCGACAGGCTGGGCGAGAGGGCGAGGAGTGAGACGAGGAAGAGGAACCAGAAGGAGCCAGACGAGTGGGTCAGTGACGTCTCCGAAGCGATCGCGGTGGCTGCCCTCCGATACGAGCTGCTCAAGCAAGACCCCGACAGGATAATCGTCTTCGACACGGAGGAGGCCCTCAAGCTCCAGGGAGACACGGGCCCATACCTGCAGTACACCTATGCCAGGGCCCGCAGGATACTCGACAAGACGGAAGGCACGCCCCAGATAAGCGAAGAGTCGGCTTCGATGATGAAGACGAAACAAGAGGCCAGGCTAGTGAAGAAGTTGTCGGCCCTCGACGTCGGGGTCGCGAGGGCAGGCGAGTTTCTGTCCCCGAGAGAGGTCGCGAAGTTCGCCCATGAGCTGGCCGTGTCCATCAACGACTTCTACGAGAGCGTCCAGGTAAACAGGGAACCCAACCCCTCTCTCAGAGACGCCAGGCTGGCGCTGGTCGACGCGGCGAGCAGGGTCCTCGCGCAGTCGATGTCGATCATCGGCGTTCCACGCAGGTCGAGGATTTGACGAGAGTCGAGCTACAGCTTGCCGCCTTCGACATGGACGGCACGGTCCTGGAGCAAGAGAGCAGTTGGGTGGCGATCCACAGGCACTTCAAGACGGAGCGCTTCGGGGAGGCGTCGCTCAAGCTCTACAGCGAGGGGAAGATAGGCTACCGCGAGTTCATGCGAAGGGACATCGCTTCATGGCCGAAGGGCGTCTCAAGGAGGGAGATAGCAAAGGTCCTCTCCGGCTACAGGATAAGGGAAGACGCCCCAGAGACGATGGACAAACTGAGAGGCATGGGGATAAGGACGGCGCTGGTCACCTCAGGCATCGACATCCTCGCTGAGAGGGTCGCGACCGACCTTAGGATGGACTACTGGGTCGCCAACGGACTCAAGTTCGACAGGAAGGGCGCGCTAGGGAGCGAGGGAGTCGGCAGGGTCGACCCCACGAGGAAGGACGTGGCCTACCTTAGACTGCTCAGGAAGGCGGGGGTCCCGGCGTCGAAGACCATCGCGGTCGGCGACACGGTCTACGACCTCGCGTTCCTGAAGTCAGCGGCCGTCGGGTTCATGCTCGCCCATTCGACGCGCGTATCGGATCCAAGCATAGTCCACATCTCGAAGCTGTCCGACATCTTCCTTCACATCTGAGGCCGTCACCACCTTCGGAGGCGCTAGCAGTCATATACCAGCCTCCGGCGTCGCTCCACTTGTGAAGACAAGGTTCGTATACGTGGGGATCAGAGTGAAGGACATGGGGAAGTCGCTCGACTTCTATACAAGCTACCTCGGAATGAAGGACACGGGGCACTCCCGAATCGAGGAGACCAAAGGGGATGTCGCTTTTCTGCAGTCTGAAGACGGCAAGGTAGGGATAGAGCTGAACCACTACGACCCCGACAGCCCCTACAACAGCAGCTACTCGGTAGGAGAGGGCCTGGACCATCTCGCCTTCGAGGTAAGCGACATGGACGAAGCGATCAGAGAGGCGACGAAGCTCGGCTATCGAGTGGCAGGTGAGGTAAAGACCAAGACGAGCAGGTGGGCCTACGTCGAGGACCCCGATGGCATATGGATCGAACTCGTAAGAGGTTCGGGTGGCTCCTCATGACGCGGGGCCGTGAGCGCTTTTAACTCTCCACAATCCGACTGAGAGCCGACCCTTGTACGACAAGCTCCTCCTGATCCCCGGACCCACGAACATCTCCAAGAGGGTGAGAGAGGCGATGTCGGGACCGCAGGTCCCTCACGTGGGCGGCGAGTTCTACTCCACCTTTACCGATACGGTGGCCCTCGCCAGGTACGCCTTCAGGAACGAGAAGGGGACGCAGTTCGTGATCACCGGGACCGGCACGGTAGCCATGGAAGCGTCGGTGGCCAGCCTGGTCGAACGCGGCGACAGGACCCTGACCCTAAGCACCGGGTTCTTCGGGCGGAGGATGCTCCTGCTCAACCAGACCCACGGGGCGAAGGCTGACGTC
>JASHVT010000163.1 GCA_030039515.1 Nitrososphaerales archaeon | reverse complement strand
GTCGGACTCCGACTGGTCAGCTCCCCCCTTTAGGACGAAGAACGGCGACCCGAAGAGGTCGGCGTGATAGACGGTGTCCCTGCTCTCGAGGTGCCGCTTGACTAGCATCGAATTGGACTGCGCGTCGCGACCGCCGATCGCCAGCCTCCCCGAGGCGGTGTAGAACCATCTGAACCTCTCGTACCACTCCCTGCTCTTTCTGGCGAGGGCGCGGGTCCCGGCAGGCTTCGTCCGCCCGCGCTTTGGAATCTTCTTCGAGAGCCTGGCGGCGGCGCTGTCTGCCTCGGAGGCCTTCGCCTCGAGTGCTTTCGCCTTGTCGTACAGGAGGGAGGCCGCTGACGCAGGCGACCTGGTCTCGCTCTTCAGTCCCGCGGACGCGAGCGTCATGGCTGCCTCCTCAGGCGAGGCTGCCCCCGCGGCCTCTAGCGCCCTCGACCTGACCTGTTCTGCTTCCTTGCGCATCGCCTCGGCGTCCGCCCTAAGTTTGGATATCGTCGACTCCAGTTCGCGCGCCTCTCTGTCCTCGCCTGTCGGCTCGGCCTCAGTCTCTTCCATGACCTTCGGCAGGAAGACCTTGTCGCAGAGCGAGGAGAGAGACATCGCGGTTTCTATCACCTCGTGCCCCTGCGGGGCGACGACGAAGACTTCCTCGCCCGACGGGGTCCTGCACAGGCAGGGTGAAGGCCTTTCCTCGGCGTCAGCCACCAGGCTGGATAGGACGCGCACGACGTCTCCTTCCATCCCCAGGATCCTCGACGAGGGTTCGTCTCCCTTCAGCCCGAGCCGTGCGAGCGCCTCTTCGACGTATTTCCTCGGGATCGCGACGTGCTTGCCCAGCGCCTTCCCGACCGTGGGTTCCGCCCTAGCCATCTCAGCGACCGATGAGGGCGGCATCGCACGCGGGCTGAGCCTGCTTTGAGGCGGCGCCACGTACTCTGCCCCCCTGTAGACCTTCCTTCGGCCGGACCTGGATTCCCTCATGGCCAGGAGGACGCGGCCGTTCGAGTCTGTCAGGACGACGTTCCCGGGGGGCATCATCTCTAGGATGAGCCTCCGCCGCGTTTCGCCCTCGCCCAGGTTCAGGATGAACACCCTGTCGAGGTCCGACTGCTCGGATGAAGATGCCCTGAGCCTTTCGACTTCCCTGCGGAGTCTGCTCGTGAACTCGGTCGTCTCCGCCCGTTCGGAGACTAGATCTGAGACCCACATCCCGTACGATGGGGAGGCGACTATCCAGACGTCCTGTCCGCCCGCCCTCCGGAACCTGAAGATCTGCGCCTCTCCGAGCGAATAAATGTTATTAACGTAGGTTCCTTCGAAGGCCGAGCCGATTTCTTTGACGAGCGCCAAGACCTCGAAGCCTGATAGTTCGGTCACGAAGCCGTCCGCGACCTCCCCGTTTGATAAGGTCTATTGGCTGAGGGTCGCGATGGGGCTGGTGGGCGGGGCCATCGCAGAGCAGATCCCTAGCGCGTACTACTCGTACGGAATCTCGATAGGGATACTCGTCTACCTGGTCTCCTTCTACATCGCACGGTACGGGTGGTTCAGGAAGCTGGAGAGGGACCAGATAAGCAAGCTCTACACGACCGGTCTCGCGGTCTACGTCGGGCTCTTCCTTTTCAGCTGGATCCTGCTGTTCACACTGTCCGTTGTGTGAGCTTCGAATAGGCCTGCATGGCCTCGGCGTAGCCCTGGTCGAAGTCGTCTGCGAACTGGCTCGCTACGATGGACTTCGCAGCCCTCTCCAGCCTCGTGGGCTCCCATGACTGCATTGTGCCTTCCTTCGCCCTCATGATGCTGCCGCAGATTCCCGAAGCCGCGAGGAGGGAGCCCCTGTCACGCTCGCTCTTCAGCTCATGCTGCAGGGACTGGAGCCGTGCCTTCGCGGAGTCGAGCTCGCCCCGGCCTATCATCTCGAGCACTGAGTTGACCTCTGAACGCAACCTGACCAGATACTGCACTCGAGCGTATTAAAGCGTGAAACGGGAGAGACTCTGCTAGCCCACGCGGCAGGCGGCTGGTCATTCGCCATGCCGCACGCCTGTTTCATGCAACGCCCCACTTGCGGCGGTCTAGCTTACCCCTCTCTCGTCCAGCTGAAGGCGGGCGGACTGTCCGGATGGCTCGACCATCGCAACCACTACCTTCCCCGACTTCTGCAGGAGGACCGTGCTGTCCACGAGCTGGCTGACGGTCCTGCCTCCGATCATCGTGTCGCCTCTCGGGCCGAAGGTGACCCTGTCAGTCAGGACGTAGGCTCTCGAGTTGAGGAACGCGTCTCGTGCCATCTCGCTCAGGTGAAGGTTGAGCGCGCCCTGCCTGGCCGCGGCATTCGACCTTCCCGGGATCTCGAGCGAGAAGTTGCGCGTCAGCGTGTCTATCGCGACGAGCCTGCAAGACGCGGTCGCGTCCCTCTTTCCCATCCTCCTGACCAGTTCCGCTTGCTCCGCATAAGAGTCCGATCGCACGTATTCGATTCTTTCGAGCAGGCGCTCGGTCTTCCAGCCGCGCGCATCTGACATCCTCTCGATCCTCTCAGGTCGGAACGTACCCTCCGTGTCGACGAAGAGCGCCTTCGCCCCCGAGCGGGCGGCGCACAGCACCGATTGCATTGCCAGTTGCGTCTTCCCGCTGCCGCTGCTGCCGTGGAACTCCACCACCCTCCCCTCGCGGTAGCCGCCTCCGAGGACGCTGTCCAGGCTGGCTGACCCGGAAGTCAGCCAGTGGAAGGAAGCGACCTTCTTGACGGCGTCGTGCGCAGGACTCCATGGGCTTGACGTGCGAACTCTCCCTCCCGATGAGACGTTTCGCCACCGATGTCTTTTTTAACCGTGACAGGGCAGAGAAGGTGCAACCTCGTGACAAACCAGCCAAGCGCGCCCCCGAAGAGACCAATCAACACGCTCCAGAAGTCGATCAACAAGACGGTTTCTGTCCGGCTGAAGAGCGACCTTGAGTACAGGGGCAAGATGTCTAACGCGGACACGTACATGAACCTGATCCTCCTGGACGCGGAGGAGTCGGAGAACGGCTCCAAGACCGCGAACTACGGCA
>JASHVT010000162.1 GCA_030039515.1 Nitrososphaerales archaeon | reverse complement strand
GAGGCCGCCGACTTCCTCAAGCGGGCCGTCGGAGGGAAGGCGGTCGCGCTCAGCATGGGGCCCGACATGAAGCTCATCCCGCTGATGAGGCCCCTGTACGAAGCGGAGGTGTTCGGTATCGACGAGGAATACGTCCTGAGCGACAGGAAGATGGCCGGTTCTGACACCCTGGCGACGTCCTACGCCGTGTCGCTCGGGGTCAAGAAACTGGTCGAGAGGCACGTGAAGCCGATGGACGAGCTGGCGGAGACGGTCAAGAAGGCGGGCTACTCGGACGCAGTGAAGGCAAAGGCGACCGAGCTGTACCGTTCCAACCTGCTCCCGAACAGGGTGTTCTCCGAGCTCCCGTCAGTGCGCGACAGCATAATCCAGCGCTTCCTCGACGGGGCGACGACGGCGGATGAGACCGTAGCCGAGCTCGGCAATGTGGCAGCCGGCCTGAGGAAGTTCATGATAGTGTCTGGGATCAAGACCACCGACGGGGAGACAGGCAGCGTCGGGCCTCAGGTCGCGGAGGGCGTCTCGGAGCTGCTCGGAACCGTGGTCCCCCATGCAACGTACGTGGAAGAATTCGACATCGACGCCGGCGCCACGTCGATTACCACGCAAAGGATGATCGGCTCCCTTTCGCAGAAGCTCGAGATGTCGCTCCCCGCGCTGGTCACGGTCTCTACCAGCTACAGGCCTGCGAGGAGTCGAGCAGCCTCGCTAGAGGAGGTCCGCCTGAACAGCTACAGGGGCAAGCTCTCGGCTGCGGCGAAGTGGACAGCCGACGACCTAGGCGCTGACCCGAAGCGCCTGGGCCTCGCCGGGTCGCCCACCATAGTGGGCTCGGGCATAGACGTGGGTAAGCCGCCGGTCCAGAAAGTAGTCGGGACCAGCATGGTGTTCGCCAAAGACGTGCCAGCCGGGGACCTCGACGGGGTGAAGTACGGTCCCTACTCGAAGGGCGACCTCGCGACGGGCATCCCCGACGCCGTCATGTCGAAGCTCAGGTCCGACGGGAGCGTCTCCCCATTCGGGTACGTCACGCTCGCAGGTGAGCTCTTCAGTTGAGCGCCGAGCCGAAGGGCGTCTGGGCCTACCTCCAGCACAACAAGGAGGGGTTGACCAGAGACTCGCTTGAGGTCCTTGCGGCAGCTCGAAAGGTAGCGGACAGGCTCGACCAGGACGTCGTAGGCGTCGTCATCGGGCACGATGTCTCGTCCTGGGCGAAGCAGGCGGTGGAGTACGGGGCGGACGAGGTCCTCTATGTCGACTCGCCCGAGTACGAAACCTACTTCAACCTCAGGTACATCGACGCGATATACCAGGCTGTCGCGGAGGAGAGGCCGTACATCCTCCTCTTCGCCGCGAACGAGCTCGGCAAAGACCTCGCCGCGAGGATAGCCTACAGGGCCAAGACCGGCCTCGCCACGGACAACGTCCAGCTCGAAGTCGAGGACTACACGAACCCGGCGCTGGGGAGCTTCAGGGACCTCCTGATACAGATCAGGCCGGACTTCGGCACGAGGCTCGCGAGGATCTACACGCCGAGGACCAGGCCCCAGATGGCCACGGTCCGGCCCGGCAACTTCACACCCCTCACGCCCGACAAGAAGAGGAAGGGGAAGCTGAGGGAGCTCGAGCCGGAGAAGAGGGAGTACCCCGCGAGAGTGACCGAGGTCGAGGAGCTGCCTCCCCCCATGCCAGACCTACCGGGGGCGAAGGTGGTCATCAGCCTAGGGCTGGGCATACTCAAGGACGGCTCTGGGCGTCCCCGGGACCCCAGGGAGGCGTACGACCTCGCCCTCAAGCTCAAGGACGCCATCGAGTCCAGGTACCATCTGAGGGCGGAAGTGGGCGCGACGAGGGCGCTGATCTACGCGGAGCTGAAGGAACTGGAGGGGCTGATCTCGAAGTCGAACCAGGTCGGGCAGACGGGGAGCACGGTGAGGCCCTCGGTGTACTTCGCCATCGGCATAAGCGGCGCGCTCCAGCACAGGGTGGGCATGCAGAACTCGGGCAAGATAGTGGCGGTCAACATGGACCCCAACGCGCCGATATTCAAGATCGCCCACTATCCGATAGTCGGAGACCTCTACGAGGTGATGCCCAGGCTGATCGAAGCCATAGGAGGGGCGCAGGTTGCAGGCTGAGTTCGACGTCGTCGTTGTGGGCGCGGGCCCGGCAGGGGCTGCCGCGGCCCTGACCTTGGCAAGGAAGGGGGCGAACGTCGCGATGCTCGAGAAGGCGCGGATTCCAGGCGAGCGGAACATGACAGGTGGCGTGCTCTACGGGGACTTCCCAGGGCCTTGGGGCCTCATCAACCTCGTGCCCGACTTCGAGTCGACCGCACCCCTGGAGAGGAGGATTATCGCCCACGAGGTCGTAGCGCTCGACAAGGTTGACGCCGCGAGGGGGAGGACGAAGTACTACAGGCTGACGAAGACCTCGCTCCCGGCAAAGCTGGGGATGGTCCCCTTGGGCTTCGAGACGGGGCACGACTACTCGGTGCTGAGGCGGGGCTTCGACAGGTGGTTCGCGAACCTCGCGGTCCAGGCGGGGGCGATGCTCTGCACGGAGACCACTGTGGAGGGCCTACTGATGGAGGGCGGCTCGGTCGTCGGCGTGAGGACTCCGGGGGAGGAGATCAGGGCGAAACTAGTGATAGACGCCTCAGGCGTCACCTCGAACCTCGTGTCAGAGGCGGGGCTCAGGGAGCGGCTCACTCCGCGCCAGCTCTACCACGGGATCAAGCGCGTCTACGCCCTCGACCCCTCGACGATAGAAAAGAGGTTCCGGACGCACGCCGGCGAGGGCAGGGCCATCTTCTTTCTCGGCGAGTTCATGCACGAGATCGGCGGCGGGGCCTTCATCTACACGAACAAGTCCACCCTCTCGGTCGGGCTCGTTGTCTCCATGGACTCGCTGATCAGGGCCACGACCGAGCGCTTCCAGGAGGTGGGGAAGCTCCTCGACGTGCAGGACGAGTTCGAGAGGCACCCGATGGTCGCAGAGCTCCTCGACGGCGCGAAGCCGCTGGAGTACTCAGCGCACAACATCCCCAAGGGCTTCAAGACGATCCTGAAGCGCCCGTACTCGGACGGGTTCCTCGTCGCAGGGGACGCGCTCGGGTCCTTCGTCAAGATCGGCCCCATGATCGACGGAATGAGGAGGGCGATCACCTCTGGGATGATGGCCGCGACGGCCTTCCTCGAGGCGAGGACGTCGGGCTCGTTCAGGGGGAGGAACCTGTCCAGGTACAAGGATTTGCTGCAGCCCATCTACGAGGACGTGAACAGGTCGGGAAGGGACAGCTTCATCTCCGAGAGCTCGTTCATGTACCACACGGCGCCGAGGTTCCTGTTCGGGTTCCCCGGCGCGTCGAGCACCTACAGGTTCGAACCGAAGCCCCAAGGAGCTCCTCCCGGCAAGGACGCCGTCCAACGCGTCCAGCAGGGGACCAGCCTCCTGGACTACGACGAGGACGAGTCCTACTCGCACATACAGGTGGACGCCTCCCTGGCGTCCAAATCGCTGACGAAGCCGTGGGTACCCACCTGCCCGATGAACTGCTATACCATTCTCACAAAGAAGGGAGTCTTCGCCTCGTTCAAAGACCTGTACGAGCGCAACTTGGCCTCCCTAGGGACAGAGGGCTCAGAGATGTCGAGGAGCGGCAAGGCGCGCTCCGCCACCATCGACG
>JASHVT010000003.1 GCA_030039515.1 Nitrososphaerales archaeon | reverse complement strand
GTACCTGGTGTCTCGGACTCTCTCCAAGGTCTTCAAGGACGGCTGCGTCCTGATGCCGAAGGCGCGCTCAGTCTAGGTCGTGCCGAAGGAGACGCCTAACCTCTTCAGCCACTTCCTGTACGCCACCGCGACCCTGTCGGACCTGAGGTGGAGCTCTGCCTGGAGGTCGAGAGGCAGTCTCTCAGGCCTCTGAGACTCCACTATCGGGATGTCTTGGCCCGTGATTCGGTCCTGGAACGCTACCAGCTCTTGCTCCGGGACGTCCTTGCCGTAGTTCATCGCCAGCCAGAACCACGCCACCGAGTCGAACTCGCTGACCGGGCACACGCTCGCGAATATCGAGAGCCTTCCCTCGTCGGTGTCCTTGGCCAGATAAGCCGTCATCGGCCTCATCACCTTGTACGTGTAGACGACGTTCTTCCCGATTCCGGTGCCATCCGGATCCGGCTGCCAGACTTTCACGTTCTTGGCGGT
The DNA here is from genome assembly GCA_030039515.1 of Nitrososphaerales archaeon. Classification (GTDB taxonomy): domain Archaea; phylum Thermoproteota; class Nitrososphaeria; order Nitrososphaerales; family Gagatemarchaeaceae; genus UBA183. Next base: position 7,344 of record JASHVT010000003.1, on the reverse strand, counting down.
TATCCCGTCTCCCTCATCCTGAACTTCGTAGTCCGAGATCTCGGCGTGAGAAGCGTCTCCGAGCATCCCGGCGTGTAGGACAGGGAGATGTGCGACGTCGAGGAAGTTCTCGATCGCCCGGGTGCCGCTGCTGCGATAGCGATACGGCCCGCAAGCTATCTTCCTGTACGCGGGGTCGTCCCACTCCTCGAATCGCGGGACCTCGCCGTGCGGCTCGCCAAGGCACGCCCAGACCAGCCCATACCGCTCGATGCAGTTGTAGGTGGTGACCTTCGCCTTGGGCGAGGGCTTTACCTCGGGATGCGCAGGATATTTCACGCACTCGCCGGCGTCGTTGTAAGTCCACCCATGGTAGGCGCACTGCAGCAGCCCCCCATCCGACCTCCCCAGGGACAGCCTCGACCCTCTGTGCACGCACAGGTCCTGCCAGGCCATTGCCCTGCCTCGCGTCCTCCACAGCACCAGCTCTTCGCCCAAGAGCTCTGCGGGCATGACCGATGCCTCTGGCAGGTCCGACGACCTCGCGACCGGGTGCCAGTCGTTCAGGAGCACATTGTCCTTTATCATGACTCGCGGTTCTATTCTGGTGGCAGTTCCTTATAGGCGAGGGAGATGTCTATGCCTCTCTTCCCGTTATACCACTTCGAGACCAGATAGATGAGCGCTCCTGCTATGAACGTCACGACGAGGAATGTCTCCGTCAGCCAGTCGATCCCCGTGAACGTCCTGTTAGCGAGGTATTGGTAAGAGATGAATGCGAAGACGACGGCGTCGGCGACTCCTGCGACCGCTAGCGTCCACTTCGTGCGGCCGCGTTCTTTGCGCAGGCCATGGGTCGCAGCGCAGAGCCCTACGAAGATGAAGTAGATCATGGAGGCCAGGATCGCGCCGAAGAGGGCGCTGTAACTTGCGTAGTAGTACGTGGCCAGTCCGAGGAGGACCAGCACCACCACATATGTGATCGCGTTCGCCACTATCGGAGATCCGAACCGCTGGCTCACGTAGGAGACCTTGGAAGGGAGGAACCGGTCGAATGACTGCGCGAGGAGGTATCGTGAAATCACGATCACCGCGTAGGCTATGGTGCCATATTGCATTGCGATCCATCCTATGCCTATTACCCAAGCCAGGACGGAGTTGTTCGCTACTCCCATGGCCAGCGTGAAGAAGTTCACTCCATCGCTCGCGTAGGCTGGATTGGAGAACAAGGCGTTGATGAAAGGCATCCCGGCCACGAAGTACAGCACTGCGAGGGCGCCGGTCAGGAGGACGAATGCGGTCACCGCGGATATCGGGACGTTCCATTTCAGTGCGTTCCTCCCCTTGATCTCGGACGCCACGGCCGGACCGGCGTTGAGCCATGGGTACACGAACGCGAATATCACTGGCATGATGAAGATCGTGTTCCCGAGGTTGAGGTCGAACGGCAGTCCCGACGGTTTGTACGCTGCGGTCCCGTTGACCACCAGCGAGAGTCCCGAGGAGGTCTTGAGCACGCTCGCGTTGGTCACGCCCAGGCTCGTCACATAGTTGGCTACCCCGTTCGAGCCCGCAGAGAGGAGCACCCCCATCGCGAGGAGCAAGGAGAATATCCCGAAGATTGTCAGGACCGACACCAGAGTGAACCCTGCCTTGGGCTTGATGATGTTGATCACTATCAGGATGGTGAACAGGGCGGCGCCTACCTCGAACTGGGTGACTGGTGTGCTAAAGAAGTTATAGTAGAACGAAGCGCCAGCCCCGAACATAGCCAGTCCTACAGATCCTATGGCATAGTCCAGAAGGATGATAACAAGCGCCAGGAACGCCGTGGTCTCCATCGTATATCCCCAGAAGGACAGGCTGCTCCCCCAGAACCCTCCGAACGTGCGCGAGAGCCAGACGTAGTCGCCTCCAGTGCGCGGAAACCTTCTCGACATCATGGTGTAAACGACAATTTGAGGGACGCCTAACAGGAAGGCTATCATCGACGCTGCTACGAGGTTCAGGCCTGTCACCGTGGGCACGATCACCATGGTGGCGACCGTGGACCCCGCGAGGGTGGCGAACAACGGGCCGATTGACATGTTGCTCATGTTGAGGGAGATGCTGTCTAGGAACGAGACGTTCTTCACTAGCCCGGTGCTCTCCCTGATGAAGACCTTCGGTTCAGTCTCGTCTTGCCCGGCCGGCTGGCTCCCCCCGGAGTCAGTCATCGGCACGCCGACTCGACATTGATATTTAATGGTGAGCCGTGGAATCTTTCCACGGACGTCACCGGTCAGACGCCTCGCGAAACTAGTAGCCGACTTCTGAGCTCGGCCTCAGATGGCGCATGGACTTGACCCGGCCGCACCTCTTGCACTTGTACAGTCCCCTGCCTCTTGGATTGTACTCCCTCGAGTCTGAGACGGCCTCGTGCTCCGTGCGCATCATGCACTTCTCGCACCATCTATAATCCGCCAATACCACGCTTGACTCGCACCCCTCGCCAAAAAACATTTGTCGGGACTCGAACGAACCGCCCTTCACATTGCGGAGAGCGTTGCTTAGCATCACGCCCTTAGCCGATGGCTTTGGAATCGGTTTCCCGATTCCACTTCTCCGCGCATTGACCGGCGCACTGAGAAATATTAAATAGAAAGGCGGGACTGACTTGCTCGAAATGCAGCAGTTGCAGCCTCTGGTCAGGTTCACTCCACTCGCGAAGGAGAAGTTGGGTGAGGTTCTCGAGTCGGAGAAGGCAGGCGGATCCTATCTGAGAATAGAGGTCTACCAGGGGGGCGGCTGCGCTTGCAGCGGAGGATACAGGTACGCGCTCAGCTTGGAAGAGAAGCCCGGGACCACCGACATCGTCGAGGACATCGACGGGTTCAGGGTCCTGGCCGGGAAGGCCGAGTCTGAGATGCTCCGAGGTTCGGAGATCGACTTCGTCGAGAGCCTTCAGAGGACTGGGTTCAAGATCGTCAACCCGAACGTGCACGCAGAAGCATGCGGCTGCGGCGGCCACTGACTCATCCAGAAATTCTCAGTGAAAGAGCTTAAGAGGCGTGCCGGCCTCGCGCACACTTCATGAAGTATGTCGAGGGTTCTAAGAAGGTCTTCCTAAGCACAGGAACGAGATTCCAGCGTGAGGTCATCTGGGCGCTTGGCGCGATAAAGTACTCCGCCGCGAGGTCGAACGTGAAACTGGGCCTCCTCGACTCAGAGGTCGGGGGAGCTATACAGTCGAAGGCAAAGGAGCTGATGAAAGGGGCGCACGACTCCGCGATCGTCGTCGACGTCTTCCAGACGGGGTCGGGCACCGGCCTCAACATGAACGCGAACGAGCTCCTCGCGGAACTGGCGTCGGCTGCGCTGGGGAAGGCTGTCCATCCCAACGACCACGTCAACATGAGCCAGTCGTCCAATGACGTGGGCCCCACCGCCGTCCGAGTGGCTGCCTCGTATGCGACGGCCCGCGACCTTCTGCCGGCCATCGAGACGCTCATCAGAAGCCTGGATGCCCTGGCTCGACGCACGTCGAAGGTGTACAAATCAGGTCGCACGCATCTGAGAGATGCCTTGCCGGTTACCATGGGACAGGAGTTCGGCGCGTTCTCCGACGCCTTCAGGAGGGACCAGGACCTTGTCGGGTCGACCGTCGGACTTCTCCACGAGCTTCCCATCGGTGGCACGGCCGTGGGGACGGGGTTGAACGCCGACCCGCGCTTCGGCGCCCTCGTGGCCTCAGAGCTTTCCAAGCTATCCGGGATCGAGTTCACAAGCGCCAGGAACAAGTTCAGACCGACGAGGCTGCTGACCGACGTCTCATCATTGAGCGGGGCGATCAGAACGCTGAGCCTGGACCTTTACCGGCTCTGCCAGGACATCAGGCTGATGTTCTCGGGCCCTCTGACAGGACTCGGAGAGATAGACATACCCACGCAGGAAGAGGTGGCAGGAAGCAGCATAATGCCCGGCAAGACCAACCCGGTGACGGTCGAGTCCACTCTCCTCGCGTGCGCGGAGGTCCTCGGCCTCGACGCCGCGAACGCGTCGGCCGCGACCCTAGGCGAGTTCGAACTCAGCATGGGCGTCCCGCTCATGGGCTACAACATAGTCCTGCAGGTGAAGCTCCTCTCAGAGGCGATGCGAAGGCTCTCCACCATGGTCATCGATCATGTCAGCCCGCGCAAAGAGCGGGCGCTCGCATACGCCGAGAGCAGCCCTGCGCTCATAACCGTGGTCTCGCCCAAGATAGGATATGACAAGGCCTCCCTCCTGGGAAAGAAGCTGGCGAAGGGCGAGTCAATCAGGACGGCCCTGAAGGGCCTGGGCTACTCCCCCAAGGAGATCGACTCGATGCTCGACCTCCGAGAACTGGTGAAGCCAGGCATCCCGTCCAGGAAGGTCTGATCGAGGGGCGCAGCTACCGACGAGCCCTTACGCCGATCTTCTCCATCAGCTTCCCTAGCTCCGAGTCGTCGGCCGCGTCGAGCCTGAGATACCTGAGAATCTCGTCTTCCTCCATGCCGACGCGCCTAGCTTCCGTCACCGTCGCGCGATAGGCCTCGACCTCCGTGGGCCTTTCGACGTACTCGAACGCCTGGTCGTACAGCTCCTTTCCCTCCAGGAACTGGCGCACATGGACCAGGACGTGTACCACGTCAAGATAGAGGAAGTCGGTCTTTGCGGACGTCAGATGCTTGGCGCCGATGCAAATCGTGCCGGTGTCCCTGTCAAGCCAGAGCCCCGAGTCGTGCGGCTCGACCTTGAGCTTCAGGTGCCTCAGTATCTTCGACATCTCGACCCGCGTCCCGAAAACGTCGGAAAGAGAGGGAGAGAGCTCGAGACCGCTGAAGACGTCGGTGAGCTTGTATTCCCCTATGCCTACGGTGCGCCGAACGTGGAACCCTCTAACTCGCAAGTCCTCTCCGGACTGGGAGCATCCGAATCAAAAGAACCAAGCTCAATAATCCTTTACTTTGTGTAGTCTAATGCCTAACACCGCGAGTCGCGGGATGATAGCCTCACTCAGTGGGATAAGGGGTGTGCTGAACAAGGACGTCACATTGAGGGAACTGTCGGACTTCGCTGGGAACTTCGTCGTCCGTCTTGGTGCAGGCGAGGTATTGCTGGCCAGGGACACCAGGAGGACAGGGCCTGCAATAGCGAAGGCGGTCACGGCGAGCATGATGGCGCGAGGCGCCAACGTCGTCGACTATGGGATCATCTCTACCCCTGCACTCTTCAGAGAGAGCAGGATGAGGGAAAGACCCGCCGTCATGGTGACGGCCTCGCACAACGAACCTGAATTCAACGGACTGAAGTTCATCGTCAACGGACTCGGAGTCGGCCAGGAGACGTTCGCAGACGTCATCAGGCGGACGAAGCTACCCGCGCAGGAGTTCGGGAAGGGATCCACTAGACCCTCGCTGAGGTCCCGCTACGCAGAGGATCTGGTCTCCCAGGCCGGTGCGGGTTCCTGCGAGGGGGTGCGCGTGGCCCTCGACCTCGGAGGGGGGTCGGCGATCTCACACGCGCCCCAGATACTTCGGGAGCTCGGATGTGAAACCATCACTGTAAACGACGCGCGCGGTGTTTTCAGTAGGAAGGTGGACCCCGTCTCGGACGATCTTGGCATCCTCCGGACGCTGGTGAAGGAGAACGCATGTGCGATAGGTCTCGGGTTCGACTGCGACGGTGACAGACTCGTCATAGTGGACTCGGAAGGAAACAAGCGCTCCGGCGACTTCATGCTTACCCTCGCGCTGTCGGAGCTCCTGAAGCAGTCGGGAGAGAAGAAGGTCGTCGTTTCCGTCGACACAACCCAAGCGATTGACGACATTGCAGCGAAGTCAGGGGCAGAGGTCCTCCGCTCAAAGGTGGGCGAGGCGAACGTCGTCTCGCTCATGCGCGAGTCTGGGGCGCGGTTCGGAGGCGAAGGCAGCAGCGGCGGGCTCATCGACGGCGGCTTCAACTACTGCAGGGACTCGATGCTCGCAGCCATCGTAACCATCAAGTCTCTAAGGAAGCTCGGCGAGCGCCTCTACCAGTCTGTCCCTCTGTACCACCAGTCCAGAGTCGCAGTCGCAGTTCCAAGAGAAAAGGGCAGGAGGGGCATAAAGGCGATGCTCGGAAGGCACCCCAAAGCGGACGCCACCGACGGACTGAAGATCTGGACCGGCGGCAGGTCCTGGGTCCTCGTCCGCACTTCAGGGACAGAAGACATCGTCAGGGTGTCTGCCGAGGCCCAGACGCAGCGGAGAGCGGCAAGCGACGCCGAGTCATTCGCAAGGGAGCTGAAGGAGCTGAGCGGGTAGCACGCCAAGCGAAATCGAGGTCATAGACGCGATAGTCTCGATCGCAGGACGGCCCCCGCACGGGCATGCCGCCATTGGAGACGACGTGGGACTGGCCAGGGCCTCTGGAAGGAACCTCGTCGCAAAGCTCGACATGCTGGTCGAAGGGACGGACGTTCCCGGGGGGATGGGCTACAGGAACGCCGCAAGGAAGGCCGTGGCCATGTGCGTCAGCGACTTCGCCGCGAAGGGCGTCAGACCAGGCTCGTTCATGATTTCGCTCGGGCTGAGGAGAGGGACCAGCATGCGGCAGGTCAGAGAGTTGGGCATGGGGCTGCGGGACGCAGAGCGCGAGTGGGGGGTGGCCCTGATCGGCGGGGACACAAACGAGGCGAAGGAGTTGGTCATCGACTGCGCCATGCTAGGCTTCGCAGACGGTATCGTGCCGAGGTCAGGCGCGAAGCCAGGCGACGCGATAGTCGTGACCGGTCCCTTCGGCTTCGAGCCCGCCGGTCTCAGGATACTTGAGAAGAGGGCGAAGGCTGAGAAGCGGTTCGCCTCAGAGGCGGTCCGGAGGGTCTTCAGACCGACCCCCAACCTCGAAGCAGGCGTGGCGCTGGCGCCATTCCTTTCCGCTTCGATGGACTCGAGTGACGGGCTCTCAAGGAGCCTCCACACAATAGCGAGGGCCAGCGGTGTGGGACTCGAAGTCGAGTCTCTCCCCGCCGGGGAGGGCGTGCGAGAGTTCGCGAAGCAGAACTCGCTTCCACTGAGAGAGCTGGTCCTCGAGGGTGGAGAGGAGTACGCCATCGTGGCGACCCTGGCCAGGTCGAAGCTCCCACACGCTAGGAGAGCTCTCAGCAGAGCGGGCGCCACGCTGAAGCTGATTGGAAGGGTCGCAGGCGTGCCGGGAAGCGTTGTTATGGTGTCGGGCGAGGAGAGGCAGGAGATCAGGGATGCAGGGTGGACCCACCTAGGTTAAGGCCGCCCTGACCATCTTGACGTACTTTCTCACCAGTCGCTCGGCGTCCTCCTGGCTGTCTGACTCTACGAATATCCTCACTATCGGCTCCGTCCCGCT
>JASHVT010000161.1 GCA_030039515.1 Nitrososphaerales archaeon | reverse complement strand
ACAGGAAGACGTGACGAACAAGACCATAGTCATACTGAAAGTGACGCCGCTGGCGCAGAAGAGCGTCGAGGAGCTGAAGTCCTCGGTGGAGCAGCTGTACGAGTTCGCGACCTCGGTAGGCGGCGACATCGCCAGGCTGGGCGACGAGCGCGTCGTAATCACCCCTCCAGGCGTGAAGATCTGGCGGGGCCTGCAGTAGGCGCCTGTCGTCCCGACGTCAGTAGACTCTGATTGCTTCTTGTACCGCTGGATGGATAGCAGGGACCCTGTAGATCCTCTGGAGAGCGTAGGCGAGGTTCTCGGTCTTGCGTTTCTCGCCGTGATTGACTAGGACGAGCTGCAGCTTCGGCCTGACCTTGCCGACGAACCTGACAATCTGGTTGTAGTCGCTGTGGCCCGAGAACCCCTCGATCTTCTGGACCGGGCACCTGACGTCGACGATCTTGATCTTCCCGTTCTGGTCCATGAGGCTGGCCTGGCTGCCTCCGTCAAGGATCCTGCGCCCGATCGTACCCTGGACCTGGTAGGAGACGAAGAGTATCTTGTTCCTCTCCGACGGCGCGATGTTCTCGAAGTAGTCCAGCACCGGGCCTCCTTCGAGCATCCCGGACGTCGCCATTATTATCGCGGGGCCTTCCCTGTATGCCTCCTCCCTGTCGCTCGGGTGCTCCACCTCGGTGAAGTACTCTGACTTGAACGGGTTGACCCCCTCGTTCAGTATCTTCGTCCTCAGCTCCCTGGAGAGGTAGTCTGCATATGAGACATGGATCGCGGTGGCCTCTGATATCATCCCCTCCATGAACACCGGAGCCTCGACGAGGACCTTGCTGCGCATGTACTGGTCGATGACGAGCAGGATCTCCTGGGCGCGACCTACCGCGGGGGTTGGGATCAGGACCTTCCCTCCGGCCTTGAGGGTCCCGTTGATCGCGTTGACGAAGTTCATCTCCACCTCCTCCCTCACCGGCATGATGTCCTCCTTGGCACCATAGGTGCTCTCCGTGATCAGCGTCTCGACCCTCGGATAGTTCCAGGTCGCGGAGTCGAACAGCTGGGTCCGCCCGTACTTGTAATCGCCGGTGTATACGATGTTGTGCGCCCCCTCTCCGATGTGGAGGTGGACTGTCGCCGAGCCGAGGATGTGGCCCGCGTTGTTGAACACCAGCTTGATGTCGGGCGATATATCCGTCACCATCCCGTAGGGGAGCGTGATGGAGTGCTGTATCATGTCCCTGATGTCCTTCTGCTCGTAGATCAGCCTCCCGCCCTCTATCTGGGCTATCTTGACGAAGTCGTTCTGGAGGAGCGCCATAAGCGGGAGCGTCGGCTCGGTGCAGTACACGGGGCCGTCATATCCGTACTTGTACATCGCCGGCAGGAACCCCATGTGGTCGAGGTGGGAGTGCGAGATGACGATGGCGTCGATGTCCCTCGGAGAGACGTCGGCCCAGTCGAGCCTCGGATATGCGTCCCAGGCGTTCCTCGTCCCGGGATGGATGCCGCAGTCCAGGAGGACCTTGCTCTCGGCCGTCTCCACGAGGATGCACGACCGTCCAACCTCCTGGAACGACCCCAGGGTCTTTATCGTGACGTGCTCCTCGGCGGCCATCCTCGGCCTGAATATCCCCTCGCCGAGCTCCCTGTAGAACTTCTCCCTGACGTCGCTCCCAGACTTTAGCGCATAGTACACGTTCTCTATCGCCGTGGACTTGATGTGGGGGGCTTTCCTCACCTTCACCTTCCACCCGGTCTTCTCCATCAACGCGCCGAGGTCGAACCCTGCCTCCTGAGAGAGCACGGACGGGTTCCCCGCCTCGATCGTTATCTCGCCGAGGGCGTCGTCGAAGAAGAAGTTCGAAGCCTCTGCCTCGGGCGGCAGCCCCTTCTCCAGCGCCTGTCTCGCTTCGTTCTCCGGCTTCCTTATCGACTTCTCCGTCCGTGTCACGACCCGCTTCTTCAGCGAGTTGACGATCTCGGAGATGACGTAGCTGTTCTTGTGGAGGTACGCCGGGTTCCTCGTGTAGAGGGCTATCCTCGGGCCCTCGTACTCGATCCTGGTGATCTGAGCTTCCGCTGGGATATTGGTCAGGATCGCGCCCATCACGCTAGCGCCGTTGGTCTTCTGTTCCAATCTTAATTTTCAGTCTTGAACTGTGTGAGGAGCCTGTCCTTCTCCTGCTCGGTGATCTCCTTGAACCCCGCCTTGTCTATCGTGGCCACGTCGAAGTGGTCTCCGGTGGCGACGTTCCTCTTCGTCGCAGCGACGATCGCCTTGGCCGCGAGAGGGTAGACCTTGGCCACGGGCATGCCATCCTTGAAGTCGGACTCCAGCACGCCGTACGCCACGGGCGAGCCGCTCCCCGTCGCGATCATGTTCTCCTTGCTGATCGAGCCGAAGATGTCGACGTTGAACATCGAGCCTCCTGTGTTGTCGACGCCGCCCACGAGCACGTCGGCTATGAACGGATACAACCTTGAGGAGAACAGGACGTTGGAGACGACCTGGGCCGCGGCCTTCACGGGCATCGGCCTGCTCTTCTCGATCCTGTACATGTTGACGTAGTACTTCAAGATGTCCACGACGTTCTGCGCGTCGGCTACGCCGCCCGATATCGTCATCGCGATGTTGTCGTCTATCCTCAGCAGCTTCTTTCCCCTCTTATGGGCGATGAAGCCTCCGGCCGTGACCCTGGTGTCAGTCGCGAGGACGACCCCGTCGGAGCAGACTAGTCCCACGGTCGTCGTACCGTGATAGACCGCCGTGCCCAGCGTCTGGCCTTGTCTAGGTCTCAGTTCACTCGCCACGGTCAAAATCCTCCAGAAGAACGAAGAATTCCGCGCCTCGGTCCCTTTATAATATTATCTGCGCTTCATGAGGTTTTATTGCGCCTGCCGCACTTCTCCGTAGTCGCTCTCCGTGTTGCGTCTGCCTGCGCTTCGACCTTGATAGGTCGCATCTGAGGCCGAGGGCCGATCCCGGCCGCTGCAGTCGGTCGGACGGTCGCGCCGGCAAAGGGCCCAAGCCGGACCCGCAAGCCACCGCGTCGCCCTTATATCGAGAATCTGGCGTTCGCGGCACGTGGACTCCCGCTTCCACCTGATGGAGCTTCCTACGAAGGTGCTCGTGGGCGACGGGGTCATATCGAAGCTCGGGGAGTTCATCGAGGAGTCGGCGGGGGACAGGAGGGTCGTCGTAGCGGCCGGCTCCACCGTCCAGGTCAAGATCCGTGAAGCGGTCGACGCGGCGCTCGGCGGCCAGGCGTCCTGGGTGGGAGTTGACGCGGCTGACATGGACAACGTGGGACGCGTGGAGAAGGAGAGCTCGGAGTCGGGGTGCATCGTGGGCGTCGGGGGCGGCAAGAGCGTCGACGTCGGGAAGCTGGCCGCGTTCAGACGCCACCTTCCGTTCTACTCCGTGCCCACGAGCGCGTCGCATGACGGGATATCGAGCCCGTTCGCGTCGCTCAGGGGGCTGGACAGGCCCTATTCCATCATGGCGAAGCCTCCGCTGGGGATCCTAGCGGACATCGGGGTCATCGCATCTGCCCCGAAGAGGCTGCTCGCGGCCGGGTGCGGAGACCTCGTCTCGAAGCTGACCGCGGTTAAGGACTGGCAGCTCGCGCACCGGGTCACCGGAGAGTACTATGGCGGTTACTCCGCAAGCTTGGCGTTGATGAGCGCCGACGTCGTCCTGCGCGAGCCGAGGAGGATCGGCAGGTTCGGGAGGGACTCCGTGCGGGACCTCGTCGAAGCCCTGATTAGCACGGGGGTGGCCGCAGGCATAGCTGGGAGCTCGAGGCCGTGCAGCGGCTCGGAGCACCTCTTCAGTCACTACCTGGACATGATAGCCCCTGACTCGGGGCTGCATGGCGAGAAGTGCGGCCTCGGCACGATAATGATGGCCAAGCTCCACAGGATCGACTGGAGGAGGGTGAGGTCTGCACTGAGGAGCGTCGGGGCGCCTGTGTCGGCCGAGGAGATCGGGCTCTCTGACTCTCAGGTCGTCGAGTCTCTCGTGAAGGCGAGCTCGATCAGACCTGACAGGTACACCATACTCTCGAGGAGGAGGCTGGACAGGAGGGCTGCTTCTTCCCTCGCAGAGGCCACCGGGGTGATCTAGGAGGTCTGCGCCTGGGGCGCGGGGGCGGCTGGAGCCTTCGGGGCCCTCTTTCGCTTCGGCTTGGGCGGAGCGGCCGTCTTGGAGGCCGGGGCTGTTGCGTCCTTGCTCGCGGGCTTCTCCACCTTCTCGGGCGCTGGCGTGGCTTCAGGCTTCGGCTCGGTCCTCTTAGGGACGGCCTTCTCGTTGTTGAAGCTCTCTACGAAGGTGAGAGCCGTCATGGTCGGGACGAACTTGAAGACGTCGGTGGAGATGCCGCGCTTGATTATCTGAAGCCCTTCGAGGAGGAACAGGTCCTCAGGGACCGTTACCTTCATCTCCGTCCCAGTGACCTCGAACGCGACCTTCCCGCCCTCCCCTCCGAGCCTTCTGTCTATGAGCGCCCTCAGCTTGTCCTGGTCGCTGTCTAGCGTCCGAATCACCTCGAAGTCGTACGAGATCACCTTGCCCGCCAACCTGTGGTTGAAGTCGACCTGCGCCCTTCCAGAGCCGACGAACCTCACGTTTCCCACGCGGTTGTCGACCTCCACCTGGTCTCCGACTGCCAGGTCGTGCTCGCGCTCTCCGAACTTTCTGAGGGGGATGCTCCTGACCTGCGTGGGGTCCCTGACGCCGTAGGCCTTCTCTGGCGGGACCTCGATCTGCTTCTTCTCTCCTACGCCCATCTTCATGACCTCGGAGTCCAGTCCGGATATCAACCAGCCCTCGCCGACGGCGACGAGCCTCGGGTCGTACTTCCGCTGCGGGTCGTAGATGTTCAGGGCCTTCGCCCTCTCTTCGATCGTCGTGTCGATGCCTTCTCCCGTGTCCTTTACGACGGCGGTGTAGTTGGCGAATATCAGGGAGCCCTTCTCAAGAGGCAATGGAAAGGTCCGACCTCTAACTTGGGTTAATAGCCTTTGGCGAGATGCCGAACGTCATCAGCGTCTCGCCTACGGCCCTCAAGGTCCTCTCGACGTACCTCTCATTGATCTGGCCCATGCAGCCCACCCTGCAGACCTTCCCGGCGAAGGGACCGAAGCCTCCTGCGACCACGATCCCTTTGTCGTGGGCCAGGGACTTTCTGAATCTGTCATCCGGGACCCCTTCGGGATAGTAAGAGGCCACTACCGTCTTCGAGCGCACCGACTTCTCCGCGACAGGCCTGAGCCCGGACCTCGCCAGGCCGTCGTACAGCAAGGCTGACATCCTGTCGTGCCTCTCGACCCTCTTCGCCAGCCCCTCCTCGAGGAGCTCACTCAGTGCTTCGTTCAGGGCGTAGAACAGAGAGAGGGCGGGAGTGAACGGTGTCTCCCCCCGCGCGCCGTATTCGATGTACCTCGGTATCTCGAAGTACCTCGTCTTGGGAGGGGATTTCTTCAAGAATTCGACCACGTTGCCGCCGACGGAGAGCAGCGCCATCCCTGGCGGCGCCGCTATGCACTTCTGGCTCCCTGTGATGCACATGTCGACCCCCCACCTGTCGACCGGGATGGCATAGCCTCCCAAGCTTGAGATGGCGTCTATCACGGAGAACGCGCCATGGTCGTGGGCGATGCGCGTTGCCTCCTCCAGGTACGGGACCGCCACGCCCGTGCTCGTCTCGTTGTGGACCAGGAAGAGCGCCCTCAGGCTCTTCTGCCCTTCCATCGCCTCTCTTATGGCGCCCAGGGTCGGCGCAGTCCCCGGGGGCGACTCCACGCGTATCGCCTTGCCGCCCGCCAAGTCGACCGTCTC
>JASHVT010000160.1 GCA_030039515.1 Nitrososphaerales archaeon | reverse complement strand
CTATGGCGACAGCGTCACGAGAGACAGGTGCGTCACAGTGACAGACCCACAAGGGGCGTTGCGAGTCATCCCGGTCGAGAGGCTTTTCGAGAGCCTTCCATCGAAGGCCGCCAGGGCGGATGGCAAGGAGGTTGCCACATCTGACGGCTGGAAGGCCCTCTCGATGAACCCGACGACGGGTCGGACCGAGTTCAAACCTCTTCTCGGGGTCGTCAGGCACAAGACAGGGAAGAAGGTCTTCCGCGTCCGAGAGAAGTGGGGCATCACACGGGTGACCGAGGACCACTCTCTTCTGGTCACCAACGGACCCGCGCGCTCCTTCGCGAGGCCGACGGAAGTCGGGCCTAGCCACCTGGTCAGGGCATACTTCATCCCAGACGCCGGGACATGCAAGGAAATCGACGTCTATGAGCAGATGAGAAACGTCAGGTTCCTAACAGAGTGCAAGGGAAGGACCAAGGCCTTGGAGGCGCACTGTGACGAGGACTGGGTCTGGTTCGGGTGGACCGACAGGAAGCGGCGGGTCAGAGTCAGGCGCCACATACGAGCCGGCACGCAAGAGTACGACTCCCTCGTCCAGCTCCTCGGAGCTTACGTGCCTGAGGGCAGCTCCAGCACCCCGAACACCACCACAAGCAGGATGGGCGCTTCCATCGCGAACGGCGACCTAGCGTGGCTGGAAAAGACGAGGCGATCCTATCTCGCGCTCTTCGACGGTGCGAAGGCAGGAATAATCAGGTCCTCCAGAGGCGAAAGAGAACTCCGGTACCAGACGTCGGCGGGCCAGAGGGTGGTCGTCTACGAGGATGTGACTAGTAAGCTTCAGATGATGAATAGGACGGCCGCGGCGTTCTTCAAAGCGTTCGCGGGCCAAGGCAGCCAGGGAAAGCGCGTGCCCGAATTCATATTCAACGCCCCACTTGAGAGCAAGTACGCTTTCCTCGAGAACCTGGTGAAGGGCGATGGTTCCAAGAAATACGGACCCAGGTACTCGAACGAATATTCGAGAAAGAACTTCAGGTACGAGACGAAGTCCCTCGAGCTCGCCTCGGGCCTCTCCACACTCCTGCTGACCATGGGCATCAAGCACACGCTGAACTATAGAAAGCCGAAGGGCACATACTCGTTGGCTACTTCCAGCGACTACAACCAGAGGGAGAGCAAGGTATCGGTGGAACAGGAAGACTACGACGGCTACGTCTACGACCTGTCAGTCGCGGACTACCACACCTTTGTGGACAGCTGCGGAAGCGTGGTGCTGAAGAACACCGACTCTCTGTTCCTGTCTGATCCCCCGAGGGAGATGGTAGACAAAGTAACCGGCTGGGCCGAGTCCGACTTGGGGGTCGAGCTCGACCTCGACAAGGTATACAGGTACGTGGCGTTCAGCAGCAGGAAGAAGAACTACTTCGGGGTGCTCCCAGACGGGACGGTCGACATAAAAGGAATGACAGGTAAGAAGAGCCAAACCCCCGAGTATCTCAAGGAGACCTTCTACAAGGCCCTGGACATACTCCGGTCAGTGAGCTCGCCGCAGGACTTCGAGGAGGCGAGGGCGAGGACCAAGGAGCTGCTTTCAGGTATGATAAGCGACCTGAAGGGGAGGAAGGTCCCAGTGGAGAAGCTCGCGTTCAACGTGATGATGAGCAAGCCCACCGGGAAGTACGACGGGACCACGCCCCAGCACGTCAGGGCCGCGAAGCTCCTCGAAGAGAGCGGGAGAGAGATCAAGGCGGGCGAGATAATAGCGTTCGTAAAGACGAAGAGCCCTCCGTACGTCAAGCCCGTGAAGATGGCCAAGGTCGAGGACGTCGACTCGGACAAGTACATCGAGTACGCCCACTCGATGTTCGACCAGATGCTCGACGCGCTGGACTTCAGCTTCGACGAGCTCATGGGCGGGACGACGCTGGACCTCTTCTGGTCAGGCTGAGCCGCTTCAGAAGCCGCCTGGGAATGCGGTCCTCCCAGAACGTCATGCCTGGAGCTTCTTCGCGAGCCGCTCCTTCGCCGAGAGCATTATGATGGGTCCGGCCGCAAGGTTGCTGTTCCCTATCACGGTCACGACGCCTGTGTCGTCCCTCACCCACGTGGTCCGCATGTTGATCTTGACGACCTCCCCCTTGGTGGAGCCGAACTGGATGCGGTCCCCGAGCCTGAGTATCCCGTCGTTGAGCATCAAGACGCCGGAGATGATGTTGCTCAGCGTGTTCTGTAGCGCGAGGCTCACCACGAGGCCGACGATCCCGCCGGCCGTGAGCGTCGTGAGGTCAGAGGATATCCCAGTGATGCCGCCTACGGCCACTACGGCGAGGGCGGCCATCAGGATCGCGACCCACTCTCTCACAGAGCGGGCGACGGACCTCGAGGCGCCCGAGCGCAGAGCCACGCGCTCGACCACCCTCGTTGCCACCGCGCCAAAGAGTGCGATGAGCGCGAGGGTGACCAAGATCTCGGTGACCTTGGGTAGGAGGCCGCCCCCTCCGAGCGCGACGGTCTGGGTCGAGGTCGTCGAGTTATCCGCGATGACCTGGAGCAGGGCCTGCCCTGGAAGCAACTCGGAAAGCAGAGCCTCGGCGTGTTTATTACCCTTGCAACGCGCCTCGGAGGTGCAAAGGCTTGGAACGCCAGAAGGTGCTCTTCAAGGTCTCGCAGAAGG
>JASHVT010000159.1 GCA_030039515.1 Nitrososphaerales archaeon | reverse complement strand
TGAAGGAGGAAAGCGGGCGCATCGCGGAGAAGCTCGCGAAGGGCCCTACGAAGGCGATGGGTCTGACCAAGCGGGCCCTGAACAGGGCTGTGGTCGTGGACATGGACTCCGCGCTGGAGTATGAGATGTACCTCCAGGACATCGCGGGAAGGACGAGGGACCACGTGGAGGGAGTCAAGGCCTTCTTCGAGAAGAGGGAGCCGGCGTTCTCGGGTCAATGATGAGGCAGGTCAGTGACAGGGCTACATCCTGTCGACGCGGCTTCCCCGAGAAGCTCAACAGGTTCCAAGCGAGACACAGTTGCCAGAGTCAATCAGATGCGGGAGCCCTTAAATTGACGAGCGACAACTTAGGCCACATGAAACTCGGGGCAAAGAAGCGCGCCAGCAAAGGTGCCAGACCTCTCAGGTCGCCACGAGAGCGCGCGCTCATCCTATTCATTGTGCTGTCTATCACTGCCTTTGCCCTGTTCGTTCCTGTCGCTGTCCTTGCCAAGCCAAACCCGACCGGTTGCGGCGGAGCTTGCCTCAGTGGCGGTTGGTGTTATGGGTCCTTTGTGGCCTATTTGACAGTCAAGGTCTTTCCCTATACGAACTGGCCCTTCTTTCCTATCGTAGGCCTCCTAGTCATCGGCCATGCACCTCATTTCGACACGGGGCTCGTAGATGAAATGGCCTGCTGACACTTGTGCATCGCCTAAGACCAAGGTGAGTGGAATCGCAAAAGAGCGCCAGAAGGCTACTCCGAATGATTTAGATGCTAGTAGTAATCTATCTTTTCTCTCACTCCCATCCACAACCTCGCGTTCCAATGGAGTGCTCTGTCAACGACGATAGCCGGATCCCTTCTCCCCTCCACGACCTCTGTAGATAGTGGACGAACCCTTGGTCTGCCTGCTGCGAAATGAGGTGGGTGAAAGACGAGGACCATGATACAAGGGCTTAGGGTAGTGGTACTGCCCGCGCTCCTCGCTCGTCCTTCTTACTCCCTGTTCACCCCACCGAAGTCGACGCCCTTCGGAAGCGCCTTTGGAGTCGCCGAGAACTCGGGTAAGAGAGCAGAAAGAAGAACTCTGCCAATCACTTAAGGATAGGTGGAAGACAACCAAGTGTCAGTCCACGTGCTGGTCGAGGCACCGTTATCAAGTGTGGTAGTCGAGACCAACTCTGTCTTGTAGACAGAGGATGTTCCATTATACATGTTGAATGCCCATGTGTTGGAACCAGAGTTCAGTGGGATTTCGTTTCCACTAGGGTTCAACAGCGCGGCTGAGAATTCATGATAACCGAATTCAGGCTCTTGGGGAAGATGGTCGTTGGCAAGGGACCTTTCTTCGAGGAACTGAACATATGGGTTAGTGGGGAAGCACTCCCCGGAGCTGACGACCGTGTTGGTGTTGACGTTGGTTATCTCCAGAACGACCCACCAATCCTCGGCACCAGTGACTCCTCCTTTCGGAGAACAGTTCTCGGTTGGTGACGGCCATTCATACGTAACTGAGTCCGCTCCCCAGCCTCCTACACCCGGTGTAGTTGTCATTAGGGATCCATCGTCCAAAACATATTGGAAGAAGACGCAGTTGCCAGTATAGGAATATGACCCACAGTTTGTTGGTTCTGATTCGGTGCCTCCCCAGTACTGCAGGATGACCTGGAAGAAGAACGCGTCGCTAGGGGGTGCGCTAGTGTTATAGTTGTAGTTGCTGGTTCCGAGCCAGTTGGCCCAATACCAGCAGTAGTTTTGACTCGTGCAACCCGATGGATTCGTCAAGTCGGAGAAAACTGCCGTGTTCATCACGGCACCATCCATGCTTGAGCTTCCTCCCGAGTTCGAGTCCTCGGCTTGGTGTCCCACAACCGAGTGATCTTTCACTGTGAATCCTGTGTCGGAGAGCGTGTTTGACTGAGAAGGATAAGTGAAGATCTTTTCCACACTCCGGGTAGAGCCTTGTGAGACCCAAGCGGCTATCACTGTTCCGTTGGGAAGGATATATGCATAGACCCCGTATAGAGTTCCGTTGGTTGGGAACGCCACAGTAGTTTGTGCGTAGTCATATGGGTTCCCTTGCGATGGCCAGCCACTGAGATATGGCCTCAATTCGCTAAGGGGAATCGAGTGCGAAGAGAGCCATGAAGAGATGGTTGGCAATGAGAGTATTACGGAACTCTCGGCGTCAGCAGTGAAGGCTATCGAGTTGTTCAGCCATATCTCTCCACCCACCAGCAAGGGAGTTTGGGTCACGCCCGACGAACCCGAGGCAACAGGACTAAGGTCAGCGGTTGACGGTCGGACTAAACTACTCACTCCCGACATGATGAACATTAACACCAATACTACGACTATGGTTGCCTTGCCATGTCCCCTCTCTTCGCTCAACTCTTAGTTTAATCACAATGCAGGTAGGAGCACTTAAGGTTTCTTCAGATGAGGTTTGTTGAGTCGTCATACGGATGGCGCTCTTGGCTCGAGCTTCTGCTTCGAAACGCCTGAAACTAAACGCGTCGGGGCCGTGATAAACCAGCGTCAGAAGGATGATCAATCTGATGAACAATATCTCTAATGACGAGATTGAGGAAGCGCAATCGCATCACCGAATGGCCCTTGACCAACGCCTGCCTACCAGGCGAGGTCGGAGAGCGACTCGTTGTTAGGAGCAAGGCTCACGATGCGCACAGGAGCCTTACTTTATGCTTAGACAGTGGGAAAGGCAAAGAAGATTAACTTGAGATAACGTCGAGGTCTCGTGAGTAGCCAGCCCGTCATCGTAGAGGCCGTCAGGACGCCGATGGGCAGATACGGCGGCATCCTGAAGTCGGTCCGCCCCGACGACCTGGGGGCCCTGATCCTCAGGGAGGTGCTCGGCAGGTCGAAGGTCGACCCGGCCCAGATAGACGACGTGTACTTCGGGTGCTCGAACCAGGCGGGGGAGGACAACAGGAACGTCGCAAGGATGGCCGTCCTCCTCGCTGGTATCCCCTACACCGTGCCGGCGGCGACGGTGAATAGGCTGTGCGGGTCAGGGCTCGAGGCGATCAACTCCGCCGCAAGGGTGGTCGTCTCCGGTGAGGGAGACGCCGTGGTCGCCGGGGGGGTCGAGAGCATGACGCGGGCTCCGCTCGTGATGCTGAAGCCCGAGACCGCGTTCGGGAGAGGAGGGCGCGAGCTCGTGGACACCACCATCGGATGGAGGTTCTTCAATCCACAATTCCCCAGCGAGTTTCCTCCTTTCTCGATGGGGGAGACGGCGGAAAACCTCGCAGAGAAATATTCGATTGGGAGAGAAGCGCAGGACGAGTTCGCGCTGGCGAGCCACAGGAAGGCGGTGGAAGCCGTCGGAAGATTCAAGGAGGAGATTGTGCCGGTGAGGACTCAGGAGAGGCCCGAAGGCGTCGCGCTGGACGAGGGGCCGAGATCTGACACCTCCATGGAGAAGCTCGCGGCCCTGAAGCCGGCATTCAGGAAAGGCGGGACCGTCACCGCGGGGAACTCGTCGGGCATCAATGACGGGGCGGCCGCCGTCCTGGTGATGAGCGAGGAGAAGGCGGAGAGCTTGGGCCTCAGGCCGATGGCCAGGTATCTGGGCTCTGCGACGGCAGGCGTGCATCCTAGCTACATGGGCATCGGGCCCGTATACTCCACGAGGAAGCTGCTGTCCAGGATCGGTATGCGGATTGAAGACTTCGGGATAGTGGAGCTCAACGAGGCGTTCGCCGCCCAGGTCCTGTCGTGCGTGAAGGAGATGCCGGAGTTCAGGCTTGAGAAGCTGAACCCCAACGGTGGCGCGATAGCCCTCGGGCACCCGCTGGGCTGCAGCGGCGCGAGGCTCGTGACGACGCTCGTCCATCAGATGAAGAGGACCCAGACCAGGTACGGGCTGGCGACCATGTGCATAGGAGTGGGGCAGGGAATCTCTACGGCGTTCGAGCTCGTTAGGTAAGAGTTAATTCTAGCCAAAGAAGCGGAAGATGGAAGATGCAGGCCGAGTCTGTGCCCACATACCAGATGTTCGTGAACGGCTCGTGGAAGCAGTCGCACTCAGGCAGGAACTATCCTGTGTTCAACCCGGCGTCAGGGCAGGTGCTCGCCCATGTCCCGAAGGGAGACATAGAGGACGCGAAGGAGGCCGTCGACGCGGCGAAGAGGGCGTTCGATAACCCTGCATGGAGAGGGATCGACCCCAGCAAGAGAGGGAGGATACTGTACAAGATCTCCCAGAGCCTGCGTGAGAGGCTGGCGGACCTCGCGAAGCTCGAGACGACCAACAACGGGAAGCCTCTTGGGCAGGCGAAGGGCGACGTCGCGATGGCTGCGAGGCACTTCGAATACTTCGCCGGGATCGCAGACAAGATACAGGGCGCGACGATCCCTGTCCCGGGGAACAGGCTGGACTACACCGTGAAGGAGCCGCTGGGGGTCACTGCGCACATCGTCCCGTGGAACTATCCGCTCGTCATGGCGGCGAGGAGCCTGGCTCCCGCTCTGGCCGCGGGCAACACCGCCGTCGCCAAGCCGGCGTCGTTCACGCCTCTTACGCTTCTGAAGTTCGCGGAGCTCTGCAAGGAGGCCGGGCTCCCTGACGGGGTGTTGAACGTGGTCACTGGCGGAGGAGACGAGATAGGTGGTGCGCTCGCGGGGAACAGAGACGTGAGCCTGACCACGGTCACAGGCTCTGTCGAGACGGGCTCGAGGGTCATGGAACTCGCGTCCGCGAACCTGTCCCGCGTGGTCCTGGAGCTTGGAGGCAAGAACCCGCAGATAGTGTTCGGAGACGCCGACCTGCCGAAGGCGGCGAAAGGGATACTCAACGGGGTATTCACTAATGCGGGGCAGATGTGCTGGGCAGGGTCGAGGCTGCTGGTCGAAAGGAGCGTCAAGGACTCCCTGGTTGGGACGATAGCGCAGGGCGCGGCGGCGATGAAGCTCGGCAGCGGGCTCGAGCCTGAGACGACGATGGGGCCCCTCGTCGCCGACTCTCAGAGGAAGAGGGTCGCAGAGTACGTCGAGGGAGGGATAGAGCAGGGCGCGAAGGTGGTTACGGGTGCGGCCGCTCCGGAGGAGACCGACTTGAAGTCGGGCTACTTCTACAAGCCCACGGTCCTCGACGAAGTGACGCAGGACATGAGGGTCGCGCGCGAGGAGATCTTCGGGCCTGTGTTGACAGTCACGACGTTCGAGTCGCTAGGGGAGGCGGTCGAACAGGCGAACGACTCTGACTTCGGGCTGTGGGCCGGTGTCTGGACGAAGGACATCGGTAGAGCGCACGGGGTCTCTAAGATGCTGGATTCAGGGATCGTGGCGATCAACGAGGAACCAGTTACCTTCCCGCAGACCCCGTTCGGCGGGTTCAAGATGAGCGGCAACTCGTCCGAACAGGGGATGGATGCGGTCCTGACCTATACCAGGGTCAAGAACGTGTCCGTGAACCTAGACTAGGGCTTCCAGACAGGCTCACTCTTACCTGCCCTGAAGTTCACGCCCCTGGCGAGGTCGAAGAAGAACGTGGAGAGCCTGTTGAAGAAAGGGATGAGCTCCGGGTTCATCTCCTCGGCCTGGGAAGCAGTCACCAGCCTCCTCTCCGCCCTCCTGCAGACCGAGCGGGCGACGTGGAGCATGGCGCCGGTGGTCGTCCCGCCTGGGAGGACGAAGTTGGTCAGCCTGGGGAGCTCTTTCAACAGGGAGTCTGTCATGGCCTCGAGCCTCGCCGTGTCGCTTGCGGAGATCCTCGTCACCGCGCCGGCAGAGTCGAGACGGGACGCCGCGTCTGCGCCTGCGACGAAGAGCATCCGCTGGACTTCCTCCAGCGACGACACGACACTCTGGTCGGCCGTGCTGGCGGCGACCATGCCGACGAAGCTGTTTAGCTCGTCGATGGCGCCGTAGGCTTCGACTCTCGGCGAGTCCTTCCTCACGCGCCTCCCCCCGTAAAGGGACGTCTCGCCCTTGTCGCCGCGTCTCGTGTACATCGGAGGCTTTGCCGCCGGCTGCGCGTATTAAGGTGTGGCCGGGACTTCAGTGGCCGACGCCGGCAGACTCGATGCTACTACTCCCTTGGTCAAAGAAAGTAGCATTATGGGTCGGACTTTTTGCAGTCGGAACTTTCTTATTGCGATTTGCCAGCTGCCTGCAGGCGAGTCGCAAACGTCAGAGCCAAGCGTAGTGCACCTGTTCACTCCTCAAGAGGCCAACAAGCTTCTGCCGGACATCAAGCCGAAGGTCAGGAGGTTGATAGAGCTGAAGAGGGCAGGAGAGGAGCTGCAGAGGGAAGCTGACAGGTACAAGCTCATCGGCTTCATGACCGCGGAGCTTGCAGAGAAGGTCGCGGCTGTCAGCGCATACGCCGACAGGATCAACACGGGAGTCGACGAGCTGGAGGACCTTGGAGTGCTCGTGAAGGAGCTTGACATGGGGCTGGTCGACTTCCCCGCGGAGAAGTATGGCGAGGTCGTCTACCTCTGCTGGAGGTACGGGGAGCCGGAGGTGTCGTTCTGGCACTCGGAGAGGGGAGGGTACTCGACCCGGCAGCCGGTCAAGATCCAGATGATACAGCCCTAGGCGCCGAGCACAGCGCGCGCGTTGAGGCGGAGGAGCTTCTCAGAGACTCCGGGCCGCAGCTTCGGCCTTAGGGACGATTCGAAGTCATCCATCCACGCCGCATGCCTGAGCATGGGATAGTCCGTCCCGAAGAGGAAGCGGTCCTGGAGGATCCCGTTCATGTAGGGCAGGAGGCCTTGAGGGATGTACTTCGGCTTCCAGCCCGAGACGTCGATGAAGACGTTGGGGTTCCTTAGCGCGACCGCGACCGTCACGTCGTACCATGGCCATCCGAAGTGGGCCATGACCACCCTGAGGTCCGGAAAGCTCTGGCAGACCTCGTCGAGGAACTCGGGTTTGCTGAACTTGATCTCGCAGTCGCCCAGCCCCGTCGTGCCTGTATGGAAGAGGATGGGCAGAGAGCGCTCCTGGCAGAACTCGTAGATGGGGAACATCTTCTTCCTGTCGTTGGGGTAGACCGAGTTGGCGCTGCTGTGGACCTTCAGCCCCCGCATGCCCAGCTCGAGCGATGCCCGCCTCAGCTCCTTCACAGCGTCCCTCCCCGCGTTCGGGTCCACGCCCGCGAACGCGACGAGCCGGTCCTCCGCCCGCTTCGCTATGGCCGCAAGGTCGTCGTTCTTCATCGTATAGTTCTTGAACGACGGGTTGGGCGTGGCGTGGGTGTCCTGCCCGAGGATGACGCTCCTCTCGACCCCGGCCGCGTCCATTTCGGAGAGGAGTTGGTCCGTCGACGCGGGCAGCGTGGCCATGTCGAGCTTGAAGAAGTTGCAAGCCTTCACTATCGGCCCGTTCTTCCTCATGAAGGCCCTGGTCCAAGGATGGACGTGGAAGTCCGTCGACACGCGCTTGCGCCAACGGCGTCGAAAGATTAAGTTTTTTTGGAGGCGGGGAGGCGCCCTCTCGATGAAGGGTACCGGACCCGGCCTGGAGCAAGGCGACATGGCGCCTGACTTTGAGGTCCCTTCGACGCGGGGAGGCAGCGTGAGGCTGAGCTCGCTCAAGGGGAGGAACGTGGTGCTGTACTTCTATCCGAAGGACGACACCCCCGGGTGCACGAAGGAGGCATGCTCGTTCACCGACAACATGCCCAGGTTCAGGGACCTCGACGCGGTCGTGGTGGGGGTGAGCAGAGACTCGATCGACTCGCACAAGAAGTTCATCGCGAAATACTCGCTGGGCTTCGAACTGGCGAGCGACGAGGACCTCGCCGTCCACAAGCTCTATGACACGTGGAAGCTGAAGAACAACTACGGCAAGACGTACTGGGGGACGGAGAGGTCCACCTTCGTGATCGGCAAGGACGGGAGGATAAAACAGGTGTTCAGGGGAGTGAAGGTGGACGGGCACGACGCAGAGGTCCTTCAGGCGCTGAAGTCCTAGGGTTCTGCGCCGCATGGGATCGTTCTTCGCCGGGGTCAAGGCTGGCACGCTCGGTGGGATAGTCTACGTCGGCGGTCTAGGCGTGTTCAACGCGCTGCTCCTCGTAGTGCTCAAGCACCAGGTCCTGGGCTATCCGTCGTTCTACCAGATGTGCTCGCCGGGTGCGCAAGGGAACGTGACCGCGCTCAACCAGTGCTTCTCTGTGGTGCTGGGAATCTACGTCCCCTTCATCGCGTTCGTCGGATACTTCATCGCTCTCTTCTTCACCGCCTTCTTCGGACTCTGGTACGAGCGCATCCCGGGCAGAGGACCCGTCGGCAAGGGCGAGATCATGGCAGGGGTCATCGGCATCGCTCTGGTCTACTCCGGGTTCTACGGCTTCTCCTTCAATTTCGACTCTGAGGCGGCGACCGGCGCCTTCCTCGTGGCGTGGACGATAGTCTTCGGATACATCATCGGGGCGCTTTACAAGCGTTACACCAGGTCAGTGGCCTTCCAGCCTCCTGACGCCAGCCTCCTGAAGATCCTCGTCGACGGGAAGGATTTCACCGGCAAGACGAGGACGTTCGCCACGACGTCGTCGCACAAGGTCAGGGCCGAGCTGGCCGACGACGCCTCCTTCAAGGAGTGGGAGACCAGCGGGGGCGTGAGCCTTGAGGACGCGAGGTCGTTCGACACGATAATGGAAGTCAACGGCGACGGCCTCCTCAAGGGGAAGGTCGGTAAGAAGTACTAGGGCGAGCCAGACCGATAGTCCCTGCATCCTGGGGAGCCGCGCCTTGGGCCACCGGACCTCACTTCACGTGGAGGCGCGGCAATACGACGAATGACGTATCCGAGTTAGTAGATAGTCTTAGGTTAAATACCGAGTCACGGAGTGGCGGGCGATGCTTCTGACGCGCGAAGGAGAGCATACGAGCTGCATTGGGAAGGGCACGCACCTACCATACGTGATCGGGACGAACGTGACATGCCTGAGGTGCGGGATGTTCCTTGGCCCATCCGAGGAGCCCAGGTTGGGCAGCCTTCTTGACTACTAGCGGCTCGTGCCGAAGTGCTGCACAATCGACCTGAACTTCAGCTTCGTGTAGAAGCGGACGGCGATTTCGTTCTGGGAGGGCACCTCTGCGACGATTAGTTGGGCGCCCATCCCTTTGAGCTCTGAGGAGGCGCGCTGTAGAATCTGGTTCCCGAGCGCCTTGCGCCGGTACTCAGGGAGCACGTAGAAGTCCGTGATGAACCCCTCGATGCTCGGCTCGTAGAACAGTCGCTCGCGGATCTCTGCCCTCACGACTCCTACTATCTTCGGCCCGACGGACGCCACCAGCAGAAGCCTGTCGCTCTTGCCCAAGGAATCCTTGACGTACCTCTCCGCCCTCGGTTTCACATCGCTGACGACGGCGAAGAAAGGGTCGAACTCGTTGTTCAGCCGCTTGGTCCTGACTATCAGGTCGGCAGCCGCAGGGACGTCGTCGACCGCCGCATGCCTTATCTTCACGCCAGGGGCAGCGGGCGCGCGTTCTGTTGTTTTAGGGTTACGCGGGGGGGCCAGGTATCACTCCACTCCTTCTGAGGACGCCCATGGTCGTGCGTGCATGGCGTATCATGAGCGCAGCGTGATGCAGCGCCTCCTTCCTGCTCAGGCTCTTCCTCGCCTGGCCCTCCTTTATCGCGGACTGGCCCACCGCGGTCGCGACCCGAACGTAGACCTCCCACTCGACCATCGTCGGCAGGATGTGCGTCTTGGAGATGCCCTTCCTCTCCTTGTCGAAGTCCGCGAGCTCATGCGCCGCGTCGATCACCATCCTGTCTGTGATGGTCTTCGCCCTGACGTCGAGGGCCCCTCGGAATATCGCCGGGAAGAGCAGGCTGTTGTTGACCTGGTTGGGATAGTCGGACCTGCCCGTCGCCACTATCTCGGCGCCGGCAGCGACGGCGTCGGGCGGGAGCATCTCCGGGACAGGGTTCGCTAGGAAGAACGCTATCGCGCGTCCTTTCATCGCCATGATGTCATCCCTCTTCACCACGTCCGGGCCCTGCGCAGAGGCTGCCACCAAGACGTCGGCACCCGCTAGAGCGTCCCTGAGCCTGCCGGTCCGCCTGTCACCGTTCGTTTCGATCGCCACCTGGTACTTCCACTTGTTCCTGAGCGACAGCTGGTCCATGTCCTCTCTCTCTGCGTGGAGTATCCCCTTGGAGTCAACCATCGTGATGTCCTTCGGGTCAGCCCCAGCCTCCTTGAGGAGCTTCTCCGCGGCCATGTTCGCAGCTCCCGTGCCGAGGAAGACTATCCGGGTCCCCTTCAGTTCCCTGCCAGTCAGCTCCAGGGCGTTGAAGAGCGCTGCGAGTATCACGCCCGCGGTCCCTTGCTGGTCGTCGTGCCACACGGGTATCGACATCTCGGACCTGAGCCTTTCGAGGACCTCGAAGCATTTGGGCGACTCGATGTCCTCCAGGTTCACGCCTCCCAGCGATGGTTCGAGCGCCTTGACGAAGGAGATGAGTTCTTCCTCGTCTCCCACCCTGACGGGGAGAGGTATCGCGTTGACTCCCCCGAGGTAGTTGTAGATGAGCGCCTTGCCTTCCATCACAGGCATCGCTCCCTCGGGGCCGATGTTGCCCAGCCCGAGGACCCTAGTACCGTCAGTCACGATCGCCACTGTGTTCCATCGGCCCGTGTACTCGAACGAGAGCTCCGGGTCGGCCTGTATCGCCTTGGAGACGGCCGCGACTCCCGGCGTGTACCAGATCGAGAAGTCGTTGAGCGACCGGACAGGAACCTTTGGCGCGAAGCCCACCTTCCCTCCGTAGAACTTGGAATACTCCATCGCCTTTTCTGATGGGTCGTCCTTCCGGCGAGGCTTGGCCAATGCGGTTGCCGCCCTCTTTCTGCTATTTCTGCTCTCTGAGCGTCGTCATGGTTCTGGTGTTCTGAAGATTAGCCACGCAGGAGGTCCCTCCTTTCGACCGC
Source organism: Nitrososphaerales archaeon (assembly GCA_030039515.1). GTDB lineage: Archaea > Thermoproteota > Nitrososphaeria > Nitrososphaerales > Gagatemarchaeaceae > UBA183. Next base: position 457 of record JASHVT010000159.1, on the reverse strand, counting down.
CGAGGCAGATTTAGCAAATTTGAAGCCTAGACCTCAAACGACTCGAAGAAACTCCTCTCTAGACATTCCGCAGTCAGCCAGTATGACTCCCAAAAGGCCGACGCGAATCTCCTTTATCGGCACGGTCACGTAAATCTTCCCGTTGGTCAGAGTGACGTGCCTTCCCCTTGCCTGATAGAGACGAATCCAAACTCATCGCAGAGAATCTTGACGAGCTTCCGCCCGTCTATTGGCACCAGTCTTGGCAAGCTACCGTGCTACTGTTTCGATCGCTTTCTCTTTCAAAGCCGACAGATGGAGCTCCAGTGCCTCTTCGAAGTTCCGCCTGGCACCACCCAACGAGTCTCCTACAGTATAAACGCCAAGAGCGGAGCACGCTATGGCGTAAGACCCATCCTTCTCCTTGATCACCTTGGTCTTCACGTCTCTGAGTTTGATTGACATCCGAGCCAAAGTC